>JBFMDH010000002.1:300000-452910 GCA_040754075.1 Acidobacteriota bacterium | reverse complement strand
CAAGCGAATTGGCAAAAGTGTTATGATGCATCGAGACCTTCCTCCGGTTCTGTGTGGTTTTGCAACTAACAGAGTAACCGAGGGAGGTCCTTTTTTTAATTGTCAACCGACTTTGTTACAGCCCTGGGCTGGCAAAGCGTTCAAGCACATACGGCTCAAACGCTCGTCAGCCCGTTTCAGTCACAGCAAATCAACGATGAGCTATTTCAACTTCATCGTCGGGTCACCAAAAAATACCCACGAATAACGAATATCCTTATCGGTAATCGTCGCTTTAGCATTTTTAACCGCATCGCCAACCCGCACAGCATTCCCGGTCTTCAAATCCGAACTGAAAAGCTGTGTGAAGACGTTGCGATTCATCTGAGTTTGTTGACCGGGTTCGGTAATCGCAGATGACGCCCAGACCGCGACCGCTCCGCCTTCGGTCTTCATCAACCCTTCGGCAAGACTTTCGAGATAGGGAATGGAATAGTAACCATTCAAACAGGTCATCATCATATACACCGAAAGATTGTTGCGATTGGTTAAGGCGTCGGCATCATCATAAGTTAAAAGATTCCCCCGCCAGAAACTCGTCGCTCCGTGTCCATCATATGCCACAACTTTCGGTCCTTTATTTAAATTATCCAGAAGGATTTTTTTTGCCGTTTGCGCATCCACCTGCCCGCGTTTCAACTGTGTGACATTGGCTTGCCGCCCAACGATATTTTTGAGTTCGTCGCTTGCCGCTTCAAAATCAAAACCGTCGTTGCTATCGGCAACCAATAACACATCCTGCGAAGGCGCGGCGCTTTCATAAGCGACAATCTTGGCTACCATCAATTGCGCTTCACCAGCCGTTCGCGCCGGTAATCGCCCGATACTTAAATCGGCAATGCCATCATTGTTGAAATCCGCCAGCCAATCATCCGAAGCAGTTTCCAGATTCAAGGTATCGACCAACTTCGTCGGCACCACATCCAAATCACCATAACCCAAATAATTTTTCGGGTCATAGGACGTATCACCGGCAAACATCACATAGCGCGGCGCTTTTTGCCATGATTTGGACAATGCCAGAAACTCTTTTACCGCATAAGGCGTTTTCTGCCCCAGACTGAATTCATCGTAGATGTCTTCGACATTGACAATCATAGTGGTCAAGCCTTGTCCTTGTCGCAGATTCTTTAATGCTTCAAGCGTCTGCATCATCTCTTTGCGAGCGATGATGATGAAATCGGCTTGATTGGTAAGACTGCGCAGATTTGACGGCTCATCGGCTTTATAGGTTGCGATTTTCTTCTTCTCAGCCGTGATCACCAGCAAACTTCGTTTGCCTGTACCCGGAGGCGTGAAACTCGCGGTAATCGCGCCGGATTTGCTCACCTGCACGGTGGCGCTGACTTCAATAGGCGCTTGCCCGTTGGTCACATCAAAAACCTGCACGCTGGTATTTGAAAAACCTGCGAGGGTAGTTTGCTCGCCGCCTTTTGCAGTAATTTTCAACGCATCATTATCAACCGCATAAGCGTGCGGGTAGGTGAGTTGTATGGCATCGACCAGACTCATATCACCACTGCCGCCCTGTGAAGCAAGATTGACGACGTTTTGTCCTTCTCTTAACACTGATGGCGGAACGGTAAATTTGCTCACGCCCTTTCCGTCGCTGTTGAACAAAACTGCGCCCAATGTAACGCCATTGATTTGAACGTTCACAACGTGCTGCACATTCGTGACCCCTTGCAAAGCCACACATAATTCGCCGGCTTCGCTTGCCGCAACCAGGTTGCGCACCGTAAGCGTTTGATTGGTTGATGCAGTGGTAACGACCGAACCGAAGAAGTTCTCCTGGTCGCCATTTTTCAACGCCGAGAAATAAACAAATCGGTCTTTGCGTTCGATGGTGTAAGGGAAGCTCGGAAGCTGTGTTGCCTTGCCCTCGCCTTTAGCGGATTGAATTCTCAATCCCGGTCGCGCGCCCGACACCAGATAGTAGGTTCTGGTCGTGCTGTAAGGCGAATTGGCAGCAACGCCATAAAATTCCACCGCCAGTCCATCTTTGTCACTGATAACCTTGATGGGTTGTTCCTGACCGTCAACATAGAGTTGCAGGAGTTGCGTATCAGAACCGAGATTCACACCCGCAGCAGCAATATCGGCTTGCGTGATGCGATACCAACCCTCTTCTTTGATAAAGAGTTTCAGTCCGGCTTGACTGCTTGCGAGTGCTGCCTGTGCGACAGCGACTTGTTTGGTCTGTTTAATGGATAAGCCGGTTGCAGTGGCAGTAGTTTCAAGCGGATGATCCGTTGAATCTACATTACCAAGCCGATTGACTGTCAGCGACTGCGTACGCATCGCGAGTGCGCCTTCAACCGCTTTCGGATAGAAAGGCCCGAACCATTCACTCGTACCATTCAAATCAATCGCTTCAACCCAGAAACTCGCCTGTTCGCCGTTGTTCGCTTTATCCCACCAAGCATAAGTTGCGCCGGAACTCATCGCCACCCCGGAACCGGCTACCAGAGCCGTTCCTGCGATAAGCTGGTCGTTGAGTTGTACCCTTTGTCCTTGTTCTTCTTTGTGAAGATTGAATCCGAGATTATCGATTTCATAACCGGTCTGCCATTCAACAGAGGTTCCCGAATCATAAACCTTCACTTCACAATTCATGAATTTCACCAGCGTCGGCGCTTGCAACGCGAAACCGAAATCCATTGTGTTGTTGGTCGTGGTGCCGGTTGCATTGGTCACGGTTGGTTCCGCGCCTGCGGTGAGCGCGATGGCGGTGGCATTGGTTGCCGAACTCGCTTGCCCGCTCGCGATACCGATGCCGTTATCATCATTATCGGTGTTGCCGTCAGGCGTGCTGCTATTGGTCGCATCATTGGTGCTGCGATAGGGCAATGGAGGCGTAACTTTAATCACGTAACTTCCGGGAACCAATCCGCAGAAAGAATAGGTTCCGCTGGCAGCGGTTGTCAGTTGATTGGTTGCGCCCGTGGTATCGTCAGCCGTACCGAGTATGCCGTCAGGACCAACGGGAACTTCTGTTGTGCCATCGGCTTGATAAAGTTTTACGGTTGCCGCCGCCAGTCCCAATTCGCCGCCGCTGTTGTAGGTGCCATCCACCGTGGTATCCACCCAGACCAGATTGCCCAGACAAAGTTTGTAGAAACCGAAATCAACCGTGAGGTCATCGCGTACATCGCCAAGCGTCGGCGCGTGTGCGCCAGCGCCGCTTGCCGTGAAATCGGGTTCGCTGAGCGGCAATGGGCCGTTGCCGAGAACGATGTTGGCGCTCACCACCCCGGCTGTTGAAGGATTATTTGCCACAGGGTCTGTGCCGTTATCGCGCTGGTCGGTTCCGCTGGTCGCATTGGCGCTGTTTTGATAGCCGACCAGTGCGCCTGTGCCGGTGAAATTCGCCGCCGCGATGCGAATCTTGTAGGTTCCGGCAGCGAGGCTGTCAAAGCGGTAATAGCCCGCATTGCCGCCCGCAGTCGTGGTGGTTTGCGAATTCAAGACATTATTACTGCCATCGAGCAATTGCACAGTGACCCCATCTATGCCAACTTCGCCGCCATCCATGATGCCGTTGTTGTTGGTGTCAAAGAAAACGCGATTACCGATGGAATAGACCGCCGATGCCGCAGGCAAGAAGCCGAAATCAAAAGTATGGTCGTTTGCGCCGTTAATTCCGGTCGTGAAGGCAACCACGGCATTACTGCCTGAAACCACCGGGTCGGAATCGCGACTATCGCCATTGCTATTGCCATCACCATTCGATGTCGTTAATGCAGGCGTAGCCGTCAATGCCGCTTGCCCCGTGGCAATGCGAACTTCATAAGCAGTGTTCGACGTGACTGAGTATGGACAATCGTAAGTCACACTGAGTAACGGCTCATTATTCGTCCCGGTGGTGTTAAAAGAAGCTGACCGTCGGCGATTTGGCGACGCTGTGCCGTTATTGCTAATGATTAAATTGAGGCTGTTACCGCTTGCCCAACCTCCTGTATTGACAATTTCCTGAATGACTGAGGCAATATTGGGCGAGGTATAACTTGTTCCGCTTGTCCAAGCTCCGGGTGACCAACTGACTGCACTGCCGGTTCGCAGACGGGCGGTTATATCATTGGTTGCAGTTGTAAAGGTTGTGGAATTGGCTGTCGCCTCACCTTGAATGTTGACAGTTACTGCGGAGGAGTCAGTGCCATTGGCAGTAAATTGCACCGTGGCATTGGTAATTCTTGCGCCATCGGGAATGGCTAAATTGGTGAAGCGCAATCCAATGGTATTTTGCGCAGGTGTAGTATTGTAGCCTAATTCGAGCGTTGTACTGGTGATGCTGACGGTTCCGCCCGCTTCTTCTGCGTCATCAGAACTGGCAATTATCCGTTGGCTAACTGGAGTTCCCGTGCAGGATGAAAGCATGTTGGCGTTGCTTGAGCCGCCGAAATAGTAGTTGCCGTTTGCATCCGTGGTTGCCGAGCCAACTCGCGTATCGACCGTGCCATCGCCATTGGTATCTGCCCACAGATCAACCACAACATTTTGAATCGAATTTTCGCCCGCGCCCTGCACCCCATCGCCATCCGCATCATGCCAGACGCGATTGCCGATTTGCAGAGGCGCAGGGTCGGTCAGCAATACCGTATCGCCTAAACCATTGGCTTTGCCTAAAACCGGCGTCGTACCACCACTGCCTGTATAAAGCGTAAAATTGGCTACGCTTGCACCGGTTGTCGCGTTAAACCAACGCCAGCCACCCGAATAGTAGTTCGGTCCCGGATTCATCACCGTCGCAACAATTTCTCTGGCTCCGGGAATATTCGCCAAGCCCCCAAAAAATATTTCGCCATGACCATCCGAGCCACTTGACGCTGAATAATTATTGTAGAACGTGTTGGTAATTCCGGCTGCGCCCGGTGCCGGATCAGTCGCCCCATCAAAAGGTGGGGTGATGGATTGCGAACATCCGCTCTTGCCTTCCGGCACATAAGCGCCGCTCACATTACAGAGTTTGTAAATCGTTCCCGCCGAGATTTCTTCATAAAGCAATGTATCTCCCGCCGTCGGAGAATAATTGGCGGTGCCATGCATATGACCGCGACGATCCATCAACCCCAGCACCATCGCGCCATCGGCATCGAATTCAATGTCAGACAAAATCGGCTGCACACCGGTTACCTGTCGTTGAGTACCAATGGTCACAAACGTGAAATTATCATCCCAAGGCGTCCATTCAGCGCGATCACACCGCGCGCTGCCGGTGTTGTAGTATTTACAGGTGCGGTCATAATAAAGTTGCAGGTAATCTGCCGCCACGGTTGAATCCAAATCCACATTCACGAAAGAACTGCCCGAAAGCCTTTGCACATAGGCGCGCAGGTTTTGCGCGTTTTGTGAAACATCCGCTGTACAAACCGTGCCCACATACACTTCACCATCTTTGACTCGCACTGCCCAGGGTGACCATGAATCCGTGCCCGGACAACCGGGATTGGGAATGTTGGTGACGCTGTTTAACGTGACACTGTTCAAATTGCTGACATTGAGGGAAATCAATTGTCGCTGCGCGCTATTGAGGCTCACTACATAAAGCGTATTGCCGTCTTCGGAAAGCGCGATGCCGCCGATGCCGAGTTTGCCAACATTGCCAACGACGTTGTAATCGTGTGAAGGTGTGCTGTTACCGGCCAAATCATTTGCCGGTGTGGTGCCGACGCGAGGATTGGCTCCGACATTGACGCCGCTGAAAGAATTAACGTTGATGGTTTGCGCACTCACAACCGTGCCGGTGCCATTGCCGCCGGGGTTGCTGTAATCAATGACGTAAATTGAGCTGATGTCGTCGGCATTGCCACGTGTGCCATCTTTACCGGGACCGAATCCGGTTTGGCGTTTCAACACCGCTGCGGCAAACATCGTCCGCGTCCGCGCGCGCCAGGCTAATCCCCAGGTGCTGCCGATTTGATTCGATAACGAGATGTGTTGCACAGCACCCGTGCGATCATATTTGTAAGCCACCAAAACATCATCGGCACCGGTATTGTTGCCATTGATGTAACAAGGGGTGACTAAAAACGGATTGTTTTGCGAATAGTCGGAAGGTTTGAGAATTCCCAAATCAATATTCGATGAGTTGCCGTCGGGAACGAAACGCACGGTCGAGCTGTTGTTGGTTCCGCTCGGTGCGGGAAAATATCCCGCAGGCAATGAGGTAAATTCTATGCGATAAGGACCCGTCCCTGAAGCTGCCAAGGTGTATGCGCCGGTTGCGCCGGTGGTGGTGGTGCCGCGCTGTGTGCCCGATGAATCATAGGCGGTTACGACAACCCCTTGAACGCCGCTATCAATTGCCAAATTAGGCGCGGTTCCGCTGGTGTCGCGTGTGCCGTTGGCATTGAAATCTCTATAAACCGTACCGCTGATATTGCCCGCGGCGTAAACCGGTTTGCGAAGAGTCCATTTAAAGGCACCGCTCAGAAACAATGCCAATAATAAAATTATAAAAAAGACGCGAAATTTAAATTTAGCCGCGCGAATATTTACTTTCGTCGAAGGGAGGGAGGTTTCCATATTTTTTTACCTTAAAACTTTTTTGGGAACTCCTAACCAGGGATGGTTGTCAGGCTTCCATTAACCCGAAGGTCTACACACAGCAGAAGGGGCAGTCAAATAAATTAAGATCGGAGCTATCCACAATTTGGGGAACTGCGCCTAATTTATTCGATAATTTTTTCAACGCAATAGTTTTTTTCAGGGTCTAAGCTAAATCAGATTTTTTCAATTTATATGCAGGGCAATCATTATGCCGAAAAAAACCGGCTTTTTTGTTGGCGGTTAATCAAGCTCAGCTCCCCATATCGGTAATGAAGCAGTTGCACTTGTCCGGTCATTTTGCAATATTCATACAATTTGATTGAATAAAGCTTGAGCGCATGGTTGAGGTTTCGCCATCCTCGTTCAACCTGAGAACATTTATGTCAACGCCCTTGTGGACACAATACAAAGAGATCAAGCAGCGTTTTCCGGGAATGCTTCTGCTGTTTCAGATTGGTGATTTCTATGAAACCTTTGATGAAGACGCCCATATCATCGCGCGCGAACTCGGCGTCGCGTTGACGCGCAAGTATTTCGGCAAAAACAATGTTCGCCCGCTTGCCGGCGTGCCCGTGCGTTCGCTCGAAAGTCATCTCGCCAAACTCATTCATCGCGGCTTCAAAGTCGCAGTCTGTGACCAAATCACGCCCCCCGGCAAAGGGCTTGTCGAACGCGAAGTCACACGCATCATCACACCGGGCACGGTTGTCGAACCCGGATTGCTCGAAGGTCGCGCCAATAATTACCTCGCCAGTTTCGTATTTATCGAACGCACAGCGGGCATCGCCTACATCGATATTTCCACAGGTGAATTTCGCGCCACCCAGCTTGAACGCCATCAAGCCATCGCTGAACTTGAACGCATCGCTCCGGCGGAATTGGTTGTGCCGCTCACTCTGGAAGTTCCGCAAATCGAGGTTCGCGCCATCACCCGAATCAACGATGAGCGCGTCACCTATGCTGCTGCGCGACGCGCCCTGCTGAAACATTTTGAAGTCCTGTCACTTGAAGCTTACGGCGCGGAAAATAAACGACTCGCAACGCAAGCCGCAGGCGCAATCCTCGCTTATCTCGGCGACACCCAACCCGATGCCCTCTGCAATATCACCAGTCTGCAAACTTATAAAGCTGATCATTTCATGCAACTTGACCCGCAGACTGTTCGCAATCTGGAAATTTTTCAGGGTTGGGATTTCACCGGCGGCACGCCGACCGGTTCACTGGTTGCGACGATTGATTTGACCCAGACGCAAATGGGCGGGCGAATGCTGCGGCGCTGGCTGCGCCATCCCCTGCTTGAGCTTTCGGAAATCCGCGCGCGACAGGATGCCATTGAGTGGTTCGTCAAACGCCAAGCCGCGCGTCAGCAGGTTCGCGCATTGCTTGAAGAGGTTCTTGATATCGAACGCGCCTTGAATCGCATACGCCGCCGTCTCGCCGTACCCGCTGAAGTGCTGGCGTTAGGGCAATCGCTTTCGACCGTCACCGGGCTTCGCGCACTGCTTGAAAAACAGAAAGCGCCGGCGGAATTCATCGCGCCGCTTGAACCGTGTAAAGACCTCATTGACTTTATCGCCCGCGCCATCAGCGACAAACCGCCGCGCGACCTCGAACGCGGCGGCATTATTCGACATGGCTTTTCGCAGGAACTCGATTTGCTCAGAGAGACGCTGACCGGCGGCAGAAAATTTTTAGCCGACCTCGAAGAACGCGAACGCAAACGCACAGGCATTCGCTCGCTCAAGGTCGGCTATAACAAAGTCTTCGGTTACTACATCGAAATCACCAAAGCCAACCTGAAATTCGTGCCTAATGATTTCATTCGTAAACAGACGCTCACCAATGCCGAGCGGTTTTTTACTATGGAACTCAAAGAGCACGAATCGCTGATTGCCAATGCGCGGGAACGCATACTGGAACTTGAAACTAACCTCTATCGACAAGTGTGCGATGAAATCGGCAGGCATTACAAACGCATCAATCGCGTCGCCGCCGGGCTTTCATTAATTGACCTCTATGCAGCATTGGCGGAGTGCGCCGGGCAGTTTGGTTATACGCGACCGGAACTCCATGAAGACGATGAACTTCATATCCTCAACGGTCGCCATCCGATGATTGAAGCCATGCTTGACGGGCGCAAATTCACCCCTAACGATACGCATTTATCAAATCACGAAACCCAGATTATATTGCTCACCGCGCCGAATATGGCTGGCAAATCGGTGTATCTCAGACAGGTCGCCTTGATTTGCCTGCTTGCGCAAATCGGTTCGTTCGTTCCGGCACAAAAAGCCAGACTGGCAATCACCGATAGAATTTTTACGCGCATCGGGTTGAATGATTTTACGTTGCGCGGACATTCCAGTTTTATGATTGAAATGATTGAAACCGCCCACATTCTCAATCATGCAACTCCGCGCAGCCTGATTTTACTTGATGAAATCGGGCGCGGCACCTCAACCGCCGATGGCATATCCATCGCCCGCGCCGTCGTTGAATATCTGCACAATCAACCGCGCGTCGCCGCCAAAACCTTGTTTGCCACCCATTATCACGAACTCACGGATTGTGCAGATTATTTGCCTCGGGTTCGCAATTTTCACCTGGCGGTTGATGAACACAACGGTAAAATCACTTACCTGCATCGCGTAGCCGAAGGTCGCGCCGAAAAAAGTTTCGGAATTTATGTCGCGCAACTCGCAGGCTTACCCAAACCCTTACTGCGTCGCGCCAATGAATTACTCAGTAACTTTGAAGGCAAAAAACCGACGACCAAGAAAAAAGGTGAGGGGATGACACCCCCGCTTAAAGCCTTTTTTGATTCGCTGACGAATTTGGATGTAAATGAGATAAGCCCGGTTGAGGCGTTAACCAGGCTCTATGATTTTCAACGCCAAGCCAGAGACTTAACCGACAAAGAAAGTTGATTGCCTTGTTTTTCTTATTTATTCGTTGCCATTAAGCAGTCGCACAGAAAAGTGCGGCTCGAAGAATTTAATTTCGAGCCGCACTTTCGCTGAAATGTTTTGCCGATTATTTACCGATAGCGGCGATAAACTTTTTTATGTTTATTTTTCTTATGCCGATAGACCAGATAACCTGTGCCGGCTCCCGCGCCTGCGCCAATCAATGCGCCTTTTCTGCCACCGATTAACGCGCCCCCGACAGCGCCGACTGCCGTACCAACCGCAATATGTTTGGTTTTGCTATGGCGATGTCTGTATGGGCGACGATGCGCAAAAACTTCAGGTATCGCCGTGAGCAACATAAATACCAATATTAAAAATATTGCCAATGAATTTTTCTTTTTAAATGAGACGGACATTTTAACCTCCACAATCTGGTTTCAACCTTAACCGGTTGATCAGCCTACGAATTTTCACAAGCTGTTTAAACTTGTCAGCCTGGCATACAAAATCCGTATGTTTTCAAATCAATGTGTTTGCTTTCAAATTCCTACCGGCATTTTTTATTCATCCAAATGCCGATGAAATATGTGGGCAAGCGGTGTTCCAAAAACATTTTCAGGTGAGGTAATCAGACAAGTCAGATATTAACCCGATGTCCAGTCGAAGACAAAACGGCAATGGCTTTTTTGAGCTTATCGGATTTCACTAACAAATAATCCGTATCAAATGTTGAAATGGCAAAGATGCTGATTTCGGCTTCAGCGAGCGAAGTTGTCAGTGACGAAAGAATCCCAATCATTGAAAAATCAAGGGTGCCTGCAATTTTCAAGCACCGCCAGTTCTCTTCTCTTTGAACTTCAGGTGGAATATTCGCCGCGTCACAAACGATTGAAAGTTCATCAGCGGTTCGCGTCACAGAATAAAATTCGCCTTTCGTTGCCCAGCCAGGAATATTTTCTTCCTGGCTTAATCGGCAAACTGCCAGCGTTTCCGGGAGCAGTGAAAGGGTTAGTTGAATTGCAGACATAAATTAAAAATCAGGAAGATCTATTGAAGAAACTTTTAACCTAAAATTTCACCAACTTTCAATTCGACATCGGGGAGTTTATGAATTGTCAATGCATCGCCCCGTTTTAAAGTTTGTACGCGCGTGTATTTTCCTTTAACCGGTCTTGAATAAACTTCGATAACTTGAGATGACAAATCAATCAACACCGCTTGCGCTATTTTCGCGCGCGCATATAAAGGCATTTTCACTTCCCGGTCATAAACCACCGTAGAGTCGGCGACTTCAATAACCAGCAAAATATCTTTGGGCAGCGGATGTCTGGCGGCATAAAAATCGGCGCGATACTTCAACAAGGCGATGTCGGGTTGCGGTTGCGAAAATCCGCTCGCCTGCACAGGGTCTTGCACACTGAGGATGGCGTGTTGAGCAATCCGTTGTGCTAGCAAAGCGTTCAAGCGCTTTACACAAGAGCTATGAGCGGTTCCTATTGGACTCATTTCGACAATTTCTCCTTCAATTAGCTCTACGCGGTCATCTTCTTTGAGTACCCCCGCCTCAATCATCGCGTTGAAATCCGCTACGCTGAACCGCCAGCGGCGAACCATCGATTGTTCAGGAACGACTGCTTTAGGCGCAGTCGGTTTGCTTGAAGTTCTTGTCTTTAATTTTTCTCTTTGCGCATGAGCCGACATAAAACCACCTTTTGTCCAACGATACAGGAGAATATTTTGTCATAGAAATGCGCTGTCAGCGACCGCTTGTTCAACAAAAATATTTTAAGAACGCGCGGTCAAAGACCGCTACCTCAACGAAGCCACATTTAATAGTTTGCCAATCACCTGATATACATACGCATTTGTTCGATGCGTTGACTGAGTTCAGCGGGTGAGAGATTGCGATATTTTTCGGGAATCATCTCTTTCGAGGTCGCTTCGCGCGCCGCCACCAGCATTTGATACTCGACAGCCATTTCGTCACGCGCCGGAGTGAATTCTGCGGCGACCTGTTCGACGTCTGCTTGCGTGACTTTTTCATGCCCGTTCATTTTGGCGACGCGGCGCGAACGAATGAGCATGGATTCAATATCCGCGCCTGAGAGCGTCAATTTGTTTTTGGTAATCGGATGCCAATCGGTGACTTCGTGAACGATGCGGTTTTTGCGAATCATCGCGTCAATTACTTCCTGACGCTCCTGTTCGGTTTCGGGATAAAAGAGGGAAATGTGTTCTTCGGCGCGTCCCTGTCGTTTCAAATCAATCGGCAATAAATCCGGGCGAGAAGTCATCAGTATCCATAAAATGCGTCCGCGATTTTGGGTGTTGCCCATCGACGCCGCAAGCTTGGAAAAGATGCGCGCATCAACGCCCGAATCGCCGCCCGAATCGCGTGAGCCAAGGGTGGCGTCCGCTTCATCAACCAGCACGACAATCGGCGCAAGGGTTTGCAAAAGATTCAAAATCTTTTCGAGATTGGCTTCGCTCGACCCCACCCAGCGTTCGCGGAAATTTTTAAACGCCACAACATTCAATCCGCAATCGTGAGCAAAACATTCGGCAAGAAACGTTTTGCCGGTGCCAACGGGACCGGAAATCAATATGCCCATCGGGACTTCTTCGACGCTGCCTTCGAGCATGGTTTTGGCAATCGATTTCATGTACTCTTTGGCTTTGGTCATGCCGCCAACCGCGTCGAGTCCGTGGCGCGGGTGAACGAATTCAACCAGCCCGACGGTTTCAGCTTCGATGAGTTCTTTCTTTTTGCGCCGGATTTTATCCAGCGTCAGCCCGTCTTCCTCGCTGGCGGCGCTGCGCAACATTGAACTGAGATGCACGCGATTCAAGCCCGATGTCATCAAAGACAATTGTTCATCGGTGACGTTATCCAATTTCAGATTCGGAAGTTGCTCTTTTTGATAACGAATATATTCCAAGCGTTCGCTGTCATTCGGATAAGGAATTTCAATGGCGGCAAGGCGCGAACTTTGACGGATGCGTGGGTGAATTTCCGAAACGCTTTCGGCAATCAAGATGACAATATTGTCTTTTCTGAGGAGGCGTGAACTGGTAATCCATCGTTGCAATGACACCAGGTTGGTGCGGTCGTCGCCTGACATATAACTCACATCGCCCGCCGGGATAATCGTATCGAGAAAATTAATGATGACCGCGACCTGTTCGCCGTAAAGCAGAAAATGTTCAAGCAGGGGAATCGACCGCGCCGGGTCTTTCGGGAGTTGTCTGAGTAAATCGCGACTGCCCGCCGGGTCAGCGACGCGCAATTGCATAGTAAAGGCGCGTTCGGCTTCGTGTGAGCCAAATTTAATGCCTTCGCTGCGGTTATAGGTGACCAGATTTTTTGAGCCGACGAGTTCCAGTTGCAGGTAATTGAGCAAGCTGATGTAGTCTGTGCCCGATTTCACCAGATCATAAATATTGCCGTGCACCAAGAAGTGACTGGCTTCACCCGCATAATATTTTTTTGCCATCAGTTGCGCCCAGGCGGGCAACTGTTCGAGTTCGTCTAAAAGTAATCTTGATCGTGACATAGGATTCAGGATTCAGGATACAGGATTCGGGATTTAGGGTGAAGAAAGTTTGCAGTAGGGGTGATGAAGGATGAGCAAATAGCGTTTTGCAGTTGATCATCGTTTCCCCTTCCGCCTTCATAACTTCCTAAATCCTGAATCCTGTATCCTGACTATTGTCTTTGCGCCAAAGGCGGCCTGGTCGGAGTTGCCGATGCAGAACGCTCTGCTGCATCAAGTTGTGTGAGCACAGGGGCTGTTTGTTCAAGTATCTCTTTCGTGAGTTCAATCGAAGACAACAGCGAATCGAAATCCAGTGAAGCAATCTGTTCGGGCGATTGCATGGTCATGACTTCGTCATTCACCAGTTGGAAAAAACTTTCAATGGATTGCAATTGCGCTTCGACGCGCTTGATAGAGGTTTCCACGTTGGTGAAATTGCTCATACGTCTTTGCAGAAATTCGAGATTCTGCTCAAACAAGCGCCGCGTCGTATCATCCGGCGCGGTGGCAATCGAACGTTCGGTTTGCTGTATTTGATTGCGAATCTGCGTCAGGTTCGTTGACCGCAGATGATTTTTCAAACGCCTGTAGGTGTCCAGCATGTCAACATAAGATTCCCAGAAAATATCGAGCGTTTGCACACGATCAGGCAGGATTGAGCCGCGTGTAAATTTTTGATAGTTCTCGTAAATCTGTTTACGCATCCAGCTCAAATAATCCACAGCGTTGCGTTCACGCGGGTCAAAGGTGCGAATTAAGGCTTCACGTTTGTGCTTGCGGTCTTCAAGCTGTTTTTGCCTGGCGCGATAGTCAATCAATCGACGATAAGCCGCCGTTGAAGGCAGGGTCATCAGGTAAAGCGCTTCGGCACCCGCGCCCGCTGCTAAAAATATCCAGGCGAAATGTTGCAAGAGCGCGCCCGCGCCACCGGTCGCCGCATACACGGCTGCGGCAATAAACAGCACCAATCCCCAGATGTTATACGGCTCTTTTGCAGCCTCTTTTACATAATTCGGTTTCTCAGGCATAACCATTCTTTAAACGGTGAAGGATGAATAAGCGGTAATTTTCAATGCATCGTTCAGCCTTCATCGTTCAGCGTTTCTATTCCAAAGCTTTGGCTCTATCGGACGGACCGAGCGTCTTTTCGCTTTCACTGCCAATTGAAGGTTGCGAAACATTGCCTACGCCCATCTGCTGTTTGTAAGCCGAGAGCAGATCTTCAACCTGCAAATTCAACGATTCGCGTTCGATGTCGGCAATCTGCGATTCGATGCCCCCGGTCGCTAAATCCATACGCGCTTCGGCAGAAGCCGAACGGCGTTGGATTTTTTCGCGCATCTCATCGAAGGTGCTGGAATCATCGCCAACTTGAAATGACGCCATCGCTTGCGAGAGTTGCTCCTGCATCTTCGCGGCGCGCGCTTCGTTGACCAGTTGTTGGGCTTCGGCGGCGCGTTTTTTGACTTGCAGAATGTAGTTGTCTAAAAATTTTCTCGCCTGTAAAGAAGCCACGCGCGCCGACTCAAGTTGCCCTCGTGAACGGTCGAGCGCCACCTGCTTTTCCTGCAAAGCGGTGATGTAAGTGCGGGCAATGTCATCGCGTCCCTGTTTGATTGCAGCTTTGACCTTTAAATCCAATTCGCCGATTTCGCGTTCCAGAACCACCGCCTGCTTTTCAAGCTGCTTTTCGGTCGCCATCACCTGCGCGACGTTTTCGCGCATCTGCGGAACTTTGTCCTGCATATCACGAATCGTCTGCTTCAAAATCAATTCAGGGTCTTCTGCCGATTCAATGATGCCGCCAAAGACTGAACGAAACAGCCTTTTAATTCTCTCCCACATCTCCCCTCCTAAACGTAAGCCCCGTTGCTCTGCGCCAATCAAGGCTTTTTGAAGTTAGCTGCTAAAGACTCATAATAACCGAGAGCGCAAATTTAGCATAGCGTGAAACGTTTGGCGAATTGGCAAAGTTCAAAGTTCATCGGATTGCCTGGAATCTGTCACGGCGCATAAGTGGTCACCTGCACCGTAGCGCCATCGCTTTGCAAAGTTACCATTCCGCTGCGACCAGTCTGCAATAATTTAACGTCGCGTTTGAGAAAGCGTTCAATAACCACTTTATGCGGATGACCGAAGCGGCTGCGTTCACCAACCGATAGGATAGCCAGTTGCGGTTTGACAGCATCAATGAAGGCGTCGGTAGATGAGGTCTTCGAGCCATGATGAGGAACTTTCAAAACCTCGGCGCGTAAATTAACCCCTGAGTTCAGCAAAGCGGCTTCAGCATTTTTTTCAATATCGCCGGTCATTAAAATCGCTGTTGAACCATAAATCAATCGCAACACAATTGAAGTATTATTGGCTTTCTCTTGCGCTTGAGTTGCCGTTTGCGGATGCAGGACTTCGATTTTGACGCCGTCGATTTCAAAAATCTCACCGCTTGTGAGAATCGCTAAAGGCGTCTGGCAGGCATTCGCCACTTTTACAAACTTATCGAATTCGGGATTACTGGAAACCACGCGACCGACAATCGCTTCGCGTGCCTGCAGGTTTTTCATCACCTCGGAAAGCCCACCGATATGGTCGGCGTCGGCGTGGGTTGCCAGCACATAATCGATGTCCGTTAGTCCAAGTGACCACAAAAATCGCGCCACCACCGATTCGCCAACTGCAAAACCCGGTTCCCGGTAATTCGTTTCCTGCTCTTCGGCGTCCTGATCGAGCGCAGTTAAAGGCATCGCTTCATCATTAAACTTCTTCGACTCTGCGGGTTGCTTTTTGCGGTAAGTGAGTTCACCACCCCCATCAATCAACATGGTGGTGCCTTGCGGAAACACCACAAGCGCCGCATCGCCTTGCCCGACATCGAGAAAATAGATAGTGAGTTGGTTCTTCGGCAATTTACTTGGCGGATGAATGATGACGAAAATCATGCAAAAAAGAGTAGGCAGCAGGCAGTAGGCAATAAGCGGTTTTACTCTTGCCAGCAATCGCATCTGCCCTTTTGCTTGAGCATCATAAACCGTAGCGTGTGAGGCTGATTCGTTACTGCCTACTGCCTGCTGCTTACTGCCTACTGATTTCACTGGTTGCCATCGGTCAATCATCAGCGCCAGCCAACCGAGCGGAAGAAAATAAACGGCGTAAACGATGGATTGCCAGCCTTCGTAATGCGCAACCCGGAAAGTCATTGCCGGGATATTGAGAAAAGGCTTGATGGAATGAACCAGTAAATCGTGCGCCAATTGAACGGTGAAGATGAACGGCACAGCGAAACCCGCTTTGATTGTACCGAGTACAATCACCAGAATTGCTGCAAACATCATGACAGCGGTCAGCACACCTGAAAAAATATTCAGCATCACGCCTACCGGCGCAACCCGATTGAAATAAAAAGCCATCAGCGGCAAGGTCATCAGTTGAATTGCGGTTGAAGTAATCAACAGCGTGAATATCCATCTGATGAACCATTGCACGCGCCAACGATTCAAGCGAATGGCAGCGGGCGACTTATCGAGATGAAAGGTAATTGGCGAGTGTGCCATTTCGCGTAGAAAAGCCCGCTCATCCCAAAACAGTATTTCGCAAATGGCGCGTAACCACTCGCTGCAAGCAGGTGGGTGAGGGTGAATCGGTGATGGTCGCCACTCACCAATACTTTTCAATTTATTGACCAGCGGAATCGCCAATGTGACGATGGCGGCGACAGCAATAAAACTCAGTTGAAAACCAGGATCGGCTACCAGAGCCGGTTTCAAGGCAAGCATCAAAAACGCCGCCAGTGAAACGGTGTTGAGCGATGCGGCTTGCCGAAACAAGAGCGGCGCAAGCAATCCGACGCTGATCATCACTGTCGCCCGCGTCACCGGCGGCGCAAGCCCGACCATTAAGGTGTAAGCCCACAAAACCATAAATGCGAAACTGACACGCAACAGATGCGGGCGGCGAGTCTGCTCGCGATTTCGCGGAATTGCGGTTATAGAAAAAAAGCCTTTCGCTTCGCGATTGCGAAAAATTTTAATGAAAGGGAGATTCAATAACAGCCAGGCGATGATGGCGATGTGCATGCCGGAAATCACCAGGGTGTGAAAGGTTGAACTCTCGCGCAATCGTTCACTGGTCTCGGCATCTAAAAAATAACGGCTGCCCAGCAGCATAGCTTTAAGCGTTCCCGCCACGGGTTGTTCAAACCGCGCATCTATCGCCTGCATCGCTCGCAAACGAAAATGGAAGAGCGCGGCAAGCCAGCGGTTCCTCGAAGCACGACCTGAGACTTCAATCAGCAAAGGGCTTTTGATGGTGCCTTTCAAATCGTAACCCTGTCGTTCGAGAAATTCGTTGAAATTTACC
Organism: Acidobacteriota bacterium; assembly: GCA_040754075.1. Lineage (NCBI taxonomy): Bacteria > Pseudomonadati > Acidobacteriota > Acidobacteriota bacterium. Next base: position 435,524 of record JBFMDH010000002.1, on the reverse strand, counting down.
GAGCCGGGGTTTTTATAATTGCGGGCGCGTTCGAGGCGCACCAGCACACGAATGCGCGAACCATAATCAAGCTTCAGCTCTTGAAATTCGCGAGCGGTCTGCGCGTCTTCGGTCGCAAGAAAAAGTTTGACGCGCCCCGATGCCGCAAGCGATTCCTGATAGATGCGTAAACTTTCGGCTTCGACATCCAGATAAACAGCCTCTGGCGCAGGTTCGGGCGGTTGCATTAACACGCCTGTCAGTTCCACAGGTTCGCTTGCCGTGATGATTTGTTGTTCAAATAACTTTTGCAATCGCGTGTCATTAACGCTTATGTGTTCCTGATGGGCGAGCAAAGCCGCAACCATCACGAAACCGAGCAACAAACCAAGAGTTGTCACACGATGGGCTTTTCGGTAGATGAAAAAAACTGCGCCGAAAAAAGATGGAATAAGTAATACCCATAAACTCCAAACCGGCGGTTCTAAAAATTTATCCGCAAGAATGCCACTAACGAGCGCAGCTAACAAATAGAGAAAAGGTTGGCGATGCGGCGCGTAAGTGGATTCGTTCATAGGCAGACTTAGGCTTGCGATTTTCAACAATCGATTGATTGATGTGAATTTTGCTGTGCAGGTTCAGCAAAACCTTAATGGCTTATCAGGGTTGTAACGAAAACTTATTTTCTCCGAAAATTACAATACGGAAACCGGTTTACCTGTTGACAACTTGGATGCGAACGTAAATTATCATAATTCATATGAGCGATGGAATCGTAGAATTACAACAAAGAATTATTGAATTCGCAAAATCCACGGAAGCGCCGGATGAATCGTTTTTAATGCGGCGACTTCCTTTAGATGATAAAGAGCAGGCGCAAAAAGTTATCGATGGCATGACGCTATCGCTCATCAGCTATTGTTACCACCATCATCCACGCGGTGAAAATGTCCATGAAGTCATGGAACAACTGGAAAAAGTTGACCCGGCTTCTGAAGAAGCCCGCGACCTCGAACGTCGCGCCGACGATGCCGCCGCCTTACAGATTCCGTTTATTGTGACGTTGAATCGCTTAGTGGAAGAGTATCACGAATTGAGAAAACGCTTAGAGGATAGACTTTCAGCCAACGACTAAGGCAGCCGCCAGACTATCAAACAAAATTTTCATCGAGTTCAGGATGGGGAAAGCCGCTCACACGCTATGGCGAGCGGCTTTAAAAAACCAGCTTTTCAATCATCCGTATCATCATCGGGTTCAGATGTTCCCCCGAGACTTTTCATTTCCGCAGAGATTTCGGCGCGACGTTGTTTCGCGAGTTTCATAATCATCGAGAGATGTTTTCTGGCGCGACGCGCGGCGGCTTTATTCATCTTCTGCCGAAAAGCCATATTTTCTGCGGCAAACCGTCCGACTTCGACCAGGAGTTCACCGGTCACGGTTCCTTGATTGCGGCGGTCGAACAAGCGTTGATTGATAACCCGACGTTCGGTGAAACCGGGTGGCGGTCCCATATCGAGTTTGCGGCGTTCTTCAAAACTTTGACGACGTTCGACAAACGGCTGCGCATCCTGCGGTTTTTCGTTCACCGTTTCCGCTTTGCTCTCTTTGGCTTCGTCCGCTTCAACGTCTTCCAATACTGCAACATTGGTTTCTTCTGACATGTCATTCTCCAGAGAAATCGAAATAAATTTTTAGAATTCTTACCTTTTCGGGGGACGAAAGGTTCGCTCAGGCAAAGCCAGTCTACCACAGGCAAAATCGCTTGCAAGAGTTAGTTATTTTGTCGCGAAAAACCAGTTATGCCTTGAGCATCTCTCTGGCGTGGCGACGCGCCGTGTCGGTAATCTCTGCGCCTGTGAGCATGCGCGCCAACTCTTCGACGCGACCTCTGTGGTCAAGTTTCGTGAGGTTCACCACCGTGCGTCCGGCGATAGCCTCTTTTTGAACGAGCAGATGTGCATCAGCAAAACGGGCAATTTGCGGTTGATGGGTGACGCATAAGACTTGATTGGATGCCGATAGTTTTTTGAGTTTGACACCGACAGCTTCCGAAACCCGCCCACCGATGCCGGTGTCGATTTCATCGAAAACAATGGTGCGCGGAAATTCCGACGCCGTTGCAATGGTCTTCAACACCAACATCAAACGCGAGGCTTCGCCGCCCGATGCAACTTTGGCAAGCGGGCGCACATCTTCACCAACGTTTGCGGAAAAATAGAATTCGACGCGATCAATGCCGGTCGCGGTAAACGCGCGCGCGGCGTCCGCATCGTTCAATTCCTCATCCGAAGGCACAACAATGCGCACTTCAAATCGCGAGTTTTCCATTGCCACTTCCGCAAGTCCCGCGACGACGCTCTTTTCAAACCCTTCGGCGGCGCGTTGACGTTTGCCGTGCAAATCACGGGCGGCTTTTAAATACTGGCGGCGCACTTTTGCAAGTTCAGTTTGTAATTCCTGTTCGCGCTGGTCTGCATGTTCGATGTTGTTCAAACGTTCCTGCGCGTCTTCGAGATGCGCGAGCGCGCTTTCAAGCGTGCCGCCGTATTTGCGTTTCAGCCTGGAAATTTCCGCCAGACGATTTTCGACTTCGCTCAAGCGTTCGGGAGAAAATTCCAGCCCATCGGCAAAATCGCGCAATGAAAACGCCAGGTCTTCCAAGACCGCGCGGGCATTTTGCAAGCCTTCAAGGTAAGCGCGAAAACTCGAATCATATTCGGCGAGTTCTTCAACGCGGCGCGTTGCCTGTTTCATTCGCCCCAGCGCCGATTCGCTGTCTTCGTAAATCGCGCCGTAAGCTTCGCTTGAAAGGGTCGTCAGTTTTTCAACATTGTTCAATCGTTTGCGTTCTTCTTCGAGGCGCTCATCTTCGCCAATTTCAAGTTGGGCGCGTTGCAGTTCTTCAATTTGAAAACGCAGAATGTCGATGAGTTGATATTTCTTTGCTTCATCCTGTCTGAGTTCATCGATTTCGCGCTTCAACGCAGCAAACTGTTTATATTTGTTGGCAACCTCTTGTCGTTGACCGAAGGTGTTGGCGAAAGCGTCGAGTAAATCGAGGTGCGTGTCGGGGCTGAAAAGGGTTTGCTGTTCGCCCTGCCCGTGAATATCAACCAGAAACGCGCGCAAATCTTTCAAGAGTGTCAGTGTCGCCAGTTGATTATTGACGAAAATTTTATTGCGCCCCGATGCGGTCATCTCGCGGCGAATAATGATGTCATTCGCGCCATTGACATTGAGTTCAATGCCTGACGAATCAAGCAAGGCTTCCAATCCATCATTGCGTTCGACCAGAAATTGCCCCTCGATAGAAGCGCGCTGCGCCCCGGCTTTAATCATCTCTGCGGAAAAGCGCCCGCCAATCAAGGTGCCGAGCGCATCAACGATAATGGATTTCCCGGAGCCGGTTTCGCCGGTCAGCAAATTCAAGCCGCGCTCGAACTCGACTTGCAAATCATCAATCAAAGCGATGTTGGAAATATTCAGCAGTGTGAGCATAAATCAGTCCGTAGTCAGTTGTCCGTAGCCCATAGTCAAAATGCTGCAAATGACCGACGAATATGTTGGGGGCAAATTCTATAGACCACCGACTACTGACTACGGACTACTGGCTATTTTGTCAAGATGAGATTGGCGGCTTCGAGTAAATTTTTTGCAACGATGGTTGGATAACAGGGGAAGCGTTCGATATTCGCGTAAGTTTCCGCGCCGTACCCGGTCGTCACCAGCACACCTTTTGCGCCTGCGTTGGTCGCCAGGTTGATGTCGCTCGCTTTATCGCCAATGACATAAGATGCAGCAAGACTAATTTGATATTCTGTGACAGCGCGTTCGAGCATCGCAGTTTGCGGTTTACGACAGTCACAAACTTTGCGATATTGCGCGTTGCCGAAGCGCGGATGATGCGGGCAATAGTAAACCGCATCAATGGTTGCGCCATCGCGCGCGAGTTCGCGAATCAATTTTTGATGAATCGCCGCAAGCATGGTTTCGTCGTAAAAACCCCGCGCGATGCCCGATTGATTGGTAACCACAATGATTTTAAATCCGGCTTCATTCAATTGTTTAATGGCTTCGGCGGCAAACGAATAGATATGCAATTCATCGGGACGCGAAACATAACCAATATCTTCATTAATCGTCCCATCACGGTCTATAAAAATTGCGGACGCTTCGATTGCGGAATGCGAAATGCGGATTGCGGATTGATTATCGCTCATCGTTATATTGGGTTGATTCCTTTCATTGCTCCTGAATACGTCTTCTCAAAAGGCTAACGCTCAACCTTGTTCTAAATCGAAGTTTATGAGATTGGTACAAAGGTCAATTGTGAACTCTGCAAAACCGCCAAAAAATTTGCGTTAGATTGATAGGTAACGTCATGTGAACAGTGTACCAGTCTCTTGCGGTCTAATTTAGCCACTTAACTTGTCGAGAGTTCCGGTTCTCAAAAGGCTATGGCTATAACCTTGCCTTGCGAAACGCCGTGCCCTGGTAACTCAATCCGCAATTCGCATTTCGCAATCCGCAATTAATAGAGGGTTTCGGCGATGCCGAGAAGCGCCGAGATGTTGTGTTGCACATAATCAATGCGCACATGGAAATCGTCTATGCTTTCGCGAAAGCCACCAAGCGCGCGTTGCGGATTCGGCAGATGCGCATCTGTATCGGCAGTGAATTGTTGCGAGATTTGAAACCGCGCACAGGCTCTAAGCGAGAGCGCAATTGTTGTCGTCCGCCAATCTTTCACCAGTTCCGCCATGCGATAGGCGGCAAGCAAGCCTTCGGCGCGCGACGCGGTCGGCGTCACTCGCGGAATGCCGGGACTAAACGCGCCCGCATAGTACACGGAATCTTCTTCGCTGTATTGCGTGGCAATCAGACTATCGGCAATTGCCAGCGCGTGGTCGAAATATTTTTGATTGAACAAGAGTTTATTTAACGCTTCGAGCGCCTGAATAAACCAGGCATCGGGCGGCAGGGGTTTGGTTTTGCTTTGCGCCTGTTGCAGATAGTCTGCGCCGCGCCGCGCCGCCTCCAGCCACTTTTTATCGTCATCGAATTTATAAAAACGAATCAATGCGAGAAGCGCTTCGCCGGGATAGTAAAGCGACACGTTGCCATCGGGTTCATCGCCTTTGATGGAGTGATAGCTTTCAAACGAGCCGTCGGGGTTTTGCAACGTCAAAATCATGTTCGCAAGTTTTCTGGCATCCTCACGATTTGCGGATTTCGCATCAACCTCCATCTGTTCGGCAAGCGCCAGCAGCGCCAGAGCGTTGGCACCGAGTTTGGCTTTATTGTCGAAATCCAGAACATAAATGGCATTCTTTTTTTGCGCCGGGCGAAAGCGGGTTTTCAAAAACCGACAGGCGCGATTTGCGGCTTCGAGATAACGCGCCTCTTTGGTTGCGGCGTAGAGTTCAAATAATGAATAAGCAGTGCCCGCGTGACGCACGATGTTATAGGTGCGGGTTTCAAATTTATCGCGTGCCGCGTCGTAATAATAATGAAAGCTGCCATCGGCTTTTTGCAGGCGCACAAGGTAATCGCCGCCCGCTTTTGCCGACGCGATTAATTGAGCTTTATCGAGCAGGATTCTTGCAGGCTGACGGTTTTGATTAACCGCCGGAGTGAAGTCATTGGCGATTTCGTTAGGAATTAAAAGGTCTTCGTCAGGTTTGGCAGGAATAGCCAGTTGCCAGCAAACCACAGTGAAAACACCAAGAGCAATCATCACCAGCATGATTGAAATCAGGTTTTTCACCATGAATAAAAAATACACGAGGCAAAAAAAATTAGCGAGAACCGATTTCGTGGATTTGACAAAATAAAGCCCTAATGAGATTTGACCATGCTCATCAGGGCTTGATCATTCGGAACACGCTGACGATCTTTCGCAACTGACTTTTAGTTCAAACATTCATCAGCGCGCATTAATCATCGCGGGTTTTAATCTCTTTTGCAGTCACTGAGCCATCCGATTGTCTACAGGATTTGACCTCTACTTTGACGCCAACGGCAACCGGCACGTCATCCTGCTCGATGCGCGTGGCGGAGGTGACGTGAACCGTCTTTCCGTCAATTTGCCAATCACCGATTAAACCGCCCGACGGAAGGCTTTGAATGATGCCTCGGAATTCATATTCAATACAAACGCCATCATCACCGCCGCCACCGCCGCCGCCGCCATCGTCACCACCGCCATCATCACCGCCGCCGGAATCATCGCCACCGCCAATATCGCCGGACTGAAAAGCGCCTTGCAAAACCACTTGACCGGATTGATTGAGTATGGTCACCTGTTGAATATTAGTCACCGGCAACAATGCCGCAGGAATCAATCCATCCTTTGAACCGTCGCTGGTCAATTCGACTTTCAAGTAACCGAACTGGGCTGTGAAGGTGCCAAGCAAAATATTGTCAACGATAATTTGGTAGGTTGCGCCCGAAATCAGATGTTCGCCTTCTACTTCCAATTCCTGACGTTCGGATTCGATTTCAACTTCGGCGCTGCCTTTTGCCTGCGGAAGTTCGGCAGTTGCCGCAAGCGGAATCTCTTTGCGGAAAGTCTGCGCGCCACCTGTGCCGCCGCCAACGGCTGCGACAAAATCGCCATGCAACACAACTCTATCGAAAGCATCGCGCACTTCAACCTGTCGAATGTTACTCACGGGATTGAGCGCCGCCGGCAATAACACATTGTTGCTTCCGGGCGCAGATGAAAATTCAACTTTCAAACCGCCAAAAACATCCGTGGCGGCTCTTGCGTGCGAACTATCGAGAATCATTGCGCCGTTGACGAAAATTTTATAGCCACTGCGCGGTGTGAGTCCCAACGCATTGATTTCAAATTTTTCTTCAGTCGGTTTGCTTTCGATTTCTGCATGACCACCGGCATTTGGCTCAACTCCTGTCGCCTGCAAGATAATCTCTTTGTTGGCAGTAAGCGGCGCATCAAGGCTGGTCAATGCCTGCAAGGGGTTCACGCGACCTTTGCCGAGTTTACCGGAAACCGCTTGATTCAACGCATTGATATTGTCGGCGGTCGATTCAATGATGGTTTGCGCGTCGGCAGCCGGATTGCGCGAAAGAATTAAAGCCGCCTGAGCAGCGGTAATCGGCGCGGCGAATGAGGTGCCGCTCCATTTTGCAAAATCGCCGCTGCCGCTGCGCGGAAAAGTGCTGATGAGTTCAACGCCGGGGGCGGCAACCGATACATTGATGCCGAAATTTGAAAAGGTCGCTTTGTGGTCGCTTAAATCGACGGCGGCAACCGCCATAGTTTCATTAATCCAGGCGGCTGGATAACGGGGTCGCGCGTCGGTGTCATCATTTTCATTGCCGACAGCAGCGATGAGCATCGCGCCGCGTTGTCTGGCATAGATAATGGCGTTATGTAAAACATCGGAATTTTCAACCGAACCGAAACTCAGATTAATCACTTTTGCGCCGTGGTCTGCGGCATATTTAATCGCTTCGGCAGCCGTAAAGGCATCGCCGAGACCATCGGCATCAAAGGCGCGAACCGGCAAGATAGTCGCTTTCGGCGCAATCAAACTAATCAAACCGGCAATAAAAGTTCCGTGACCCGACAAACTGGTCTGGGTATCGGTCGGGGCAATTTCCGAAGGGCTGCCATCGTTGTCAACGAAATCCCAACCGCTTACATCATCAATCAACCCATCGTTATCATCATCAATGCCATTGACCATTTCGATAACGCCGCTTCGTTTATCCGCCCACAGTTGCGGCGCGATGGATGGATGCGTCGAATCAATGCCCGTATCAATAATCGCGACGACGACGCCTTCGCCCATCGAACGCACACGTAATTGCTCGACTTGAAGTTTGGCGAGCAATTCTTGTGATAAATAATCCGCCGGGTTCATCGGCAAGGTGGCATGTCCGTTGGGAAAATTCAGATGCGAGCGCGCAAACGGGGTAATCGGATTTAAGACGAGGGGGTTTAGAGACACGCTTAACAAGTTCGCATCTTTAGAGAGTTTTCTTTGCCATTTCTGCTCTTTCTTGCCGTTTGGCGTGCGCAGACGATAGAGATTGGTGCCGTAGATTCGTTTGATTAAAGCCGTGCCCCAGCGATTGTTGATGGTTTCAATCGCGACGCCCGGTTTCAATTCGACAATCAATTCGCCTTTACGATATTCCTGTGAAAAAGCCTGCTCCTGCAAAGCAAATAAAACAGCAAAGAGAATGCATGATTTAAGCAAATTTTTTGCAATACGTTTATTCATACCAGCCTCATCCTAAATTTACAGATGCAGTGTCGCCCATCAAGATGAAAGGCGCCCAGTAGTAAGGATGTCCGTAAGCATCTTTAATCGCCAGTTGGGCGTGCCGGATGGCGGCACGTCGGGTCTTTCCTGATTTGATATGGGTATACATTTCGCGCATAAAATCCGCCGTCGAACGGTCGTTCACCGCCCACAAACTGACAACCATCGAAGGCGCTCCGGCATACAAAAACCCGCGCATCAAACCGTGCAATTCATCGCCCGGAAAGATACCATTCACCCCGGTGTGACACGCCGAAAGCGTTACCATCTCGGCTTGCAAACGCAGGTTCAGCAGGTTGTAAAAATTCAAATTCGTATCCGCCAGTTTCAGAAATGAAAACATCGGGTTATCGCGTCTGAAATAACCGTGCGAAGCCAAATGTAAAAATCGCGCTTGCGGTGCTATTTGCAATAAATTGCCGTGGGTCGCCCGCTTGCCCGTCAGTTTCAGGGCATCAGGAAATATCGAACTGAGGGTCGCGATTTCCTCTTCGATGCTGGGCGTGCCGCTTTCCGCGACTCCCACTGCGAGCAAGGTTGGGCGATTGAAATTATTAGTGGTGTGGCCTGACGTTTCTCTCTTAGTGAATTGGATATCCCGCTCACCGGATTGCGAATTCGCCTCACGAATTAATTGTTGATGGCGATTGCGGCATAATTTTAACACCGAAGCGCTCGGCGCGTAAGAAATTTCAAAGCGGTCAATCAAATAATTTGCGCCTTCGCGTAGCGCGTGAAAGGGCAAATAATGCAACGCTCCGTGCGGAATGATGACCAATTTATTGCCGGTTAAATATTGCTCAACCGGCGCAAAGACGCTCTGGTAAAGCTCTGTGAGGTGCTCATCAGTGGTGCGTTTGAGGGGTCCGAAATAGGCGTCAACATAGGCTGCGCCATAATTGAATTTTTCGATTTGAAACCTGAGCGCGGTGAGAATTTTTTCTACTCGGTTTTTGGAAGCGATTTGGCGAATAATCGCGCTGCGTTCAGAGGTGGCAACGAAGGCGGAAATTTCATCGCCGGTGATGAAATATTCGATAGCGGTTTCATCTGCTTCAAGGGTGCTGCGCAAATCTTCAAGGGTTGTCGAGTCATCGTTTCGCACCTGGGCAGACGATGGATTTTCCGCTTCCAGTCGTCGAAACAATCGAGCAATCTGTTTTTCGCGCCGCTCAACTTCCGCACGATAACGTGCGGCAACATCAACGCGCCGCTGCTCACCTTTATCCTCTTCCAATCCAGCCTGCGACGCATACCAGTTCAATTCTTCAATCAGTTTCGATAACCGTTTGCGAGTAGGTGATTGCTCTCCGGTTTGGCGTACCATATCCGCATCGCTCAGGTATCGCGAAATCAAATCGGCAAGCGCGCGCGACTTGGATGATTCAACCAGGCGGAATGCCTCTTCAAGCGAACGGTCACTGCCTTCATCGAGGCACGTCTGTATCGCATCTTCATAAACTGCAATTTTATCGCGTAAAAAAGTGGTTTTCAGTTCGGCGGCGGCAATACCGATTCGGAGATTTTCAATAACCCCGACAGCCTTGCGAAAATAATCAAGCGCCGGACGTTTGCGGCTACGTTCGATTTTGCCGAGTAAATGTTGCGCTCGATAAACCATCGTCGGAGCAAAAATAGTTTCAACATCTTTGAGCGCGGCATTCGCCAGGCGTTTCGCTTTGCTTAAATCGGTTTGTTGGTAAGCCAGATTTGCGGCAAGCAATCGCGCATAAGCGGTTTTCGTCGGCAGCTTTTGGTTAACGAAAATTTGCAACGCCGCGTTGAGTCGGCGTTCGGCTTCTTTCCATCTTTTTTGATGAATCGCGATTTCCCCAAGGTATTGGTCGGCAACCGCCGTAAACACCGCATTCTTTTTTTGCGCGAACATTTTCCGGGCTTTGAGCAAATCGCTTTTCGCTTCATCAAATCGCTCAAGCCCGGCGGCAGCCAGGGCGCGAGTTAACAGCGATTTTGCGACTTCATAACCAAGTTCTAGTTTTTCAAATTGCGCGCCGGCATTGGTGGCGCTTTCAAATGCATCATCAAAAGCATTGAGCGCCAGAAGCATTTCGGCAATTTCCAAATCGCACCACGCCAGCATTCGCCTATATCCTAATTTGCCTGCGCGTTCACGCGCTTTGTAATAACTGGTGAGCGCCTGATTATATTTGCCGCGCAAAAAACTGAGGTAAGCGATATGAAAACGCGCTTCGGTGGCGTTAAGGGAAAATTTTTCGGCGTCGAAAATTTTTGCCGAGTTTTCAAAAAGTTCCAACGCTTTGTCGGGTTGGTCTAATTCAATGAAAATATCTGCGCGATTGACATCCACCAGCGCCTGCATTGCCGATTCACCCGACTCTGCGAAAATCGTTCGCGCGCGGTTGTAATGCGCAAGGGCTTTTTTGTACTGGTCTTGCTGATAATAGACATTGCCGACATTGGTTTCGAGTTGCGCCAATTGCACACGACCGGCTCGCCTGAGCGCGCGTCGCGCCATTTCTGCCGCGTCTAAGGCTTCAGCAAAACGCCCCAGGCGTTTAAAGGCATCGACCTGCGATTTTTGCAAAACGGCCGCTTCGATTTTGAGATTTGCGCCAAGCAACACTTGTATGGCGCGGTCATAAAATTTAATGGCTTCCGAAGGGCGGCTTTGCTGGTGCAGGACGCGGGCGCGCGCAGCTTCGGCAAAAGCTTTTGCCAGGCGGTCATTGGTGAGTTCAGCAAGTTCGATGATACGCAAAGAGAGTTTGGCGGCGGCATTGAGGTCGCGACCGATTAAGGAGTCGATTTCCGTTTTCAGAGCAGCAAAATTTTCCCACGAAATGGCATTTTTCTGAGCGCGAAAAAAGGTTTCCGCGCTTTCCGCTTTCATTAATTTGTTCGCGAGTTTCCTGCTCACAGGCTCCTTAGACAAAAGCAGGCAAAAGTAAAATGTTTAACCTCCAAAAGTACAACTGAGATGCCCAACATTTTACTTTTGCCCGCTGAGTTATTGCGCCTGAATAACCGGAACATCCGCCGCGGTGATGTTGCCTTCAGACGTTTGAATATTTAAATGATAAAGTCCCTGCTTGATGCTGCTAATCGTGAATTCGCCCATCTCATTGGTCGATGCCTGATGCATTTTGCGGTCTTCGCCGATGAGTTCAAGGGATAAATTGGCGACCGATTCAAAAGATGCTTCATCTTCGCGCAAAACCTGTCCGACCAAATCGGCGTGTGACCCGCTGATGGCTGCCACCTGCAAATCAATACTGTAAGCGCCTGCGTTATAGAGTAACTGGCGATTGGTGGTTTCGGTTGAACGAACTCCGGCCATTGCCGGTCGCGCAAAGCTATCAAACATCAGAACGGCAATTGCCTGCGAGAGCCTTTCGACAAGACGAGGTTTGCGGGTTTCAAAGATTCGCAAGGCGCGTTTCGTAACCCAGGGCGGTGGCTCCACGGATTCATCACTCGCCGCAATTGCGGTTAGCTGAGTGTACCAATTCTGGTTGGCGGCACACTGAGCACAACCACCGGCAAGGTGTTCTGCCACTTGAGTGGATTCACCGGCAGCAAGTTTGCCATCAAGGTAATCCAGTAATGTTTCAAAACCCGGGCATTTCATCATCTTGTTCCTTGTTCTCGTTACTTTGCACTCATTTCAGTAGAGTAAACGAGCGTGTAAAAAATACCTGCCGGCTTAAATTTTTCCGCTCAACAATTTTTTGAGCTTATCAAGACATCTTGCCCGCGTTGGCCCGATTGACGCGACCGGCATTTCCATCTGCCTGGCAATCTCTGTGTAGCTCAGTTCATCTTTTTTATAAAAAAGTAGAGTCACCAGATTTTTACAGCGGTCGGGTAAAACCGAAATCGCCTGGCGAACCGCCTGTTGTTGTTCAAGCAGGATGCGTTCTTCATCGGCAAGCGGCGCATCGGAAGCGATAGAATTCAAGGGTTGCGAATCGTCTTCGGAATCGGATTCATCAACCGAGACTTCGCGCCGTTGCCTTGCCGACAATCGCCAACTCTCACGTGTAGTGGTCGTAATTATCCAGGCGCTCAATTTTTCATGGTCGCGCAGGGTTTCAAGCTTTTCGTATAGTTTCAAACAGACGGATTGAAAAATATCCGCAGCATCATCCTGCGAGAGTTTCGACCGCAACGGAATGGAATAAATCAACCGTTGATAACGCAGAATCAAAGCTTCCCAGGCGCTGGCATCGCCTTGCAAACAGGCTTCGACAATTTTGCTATCGTCGCTTCCAGCAAATTTTGCCGCAGAGTTGTGTTCAGCTTTTTGCTTCATCATTTCGCCAGTCTTGAAAAAGTAATCTTCGGGGATGGAAAAATCAATGCAGTAAAGGATTTCACAAAAGCGGCTGGCACTATCGAATCATATCGCAGACCAGTTAAGTGATGAAGCAGACAAAAAAATTAGGCTACCAACTTTTGTCGGTAGCCTTTGGCGGCGTTCTTTTGCGCCGCTTCGACTCGTTGTGTATTTCTCCTTCTTGAACTCTTATGCAGCCTCTGCGCGTTGCTGAATCAAACGACGCAATTTCAAACGCGCTTTATGTAACTGGGATTTCGAGGTGCCGGGGCTGCAACCTAAAATCCTGGCAATCTCTTCGTGTTCGTAACCTTCGACATCGTGTAAAACAAACGCGGTGCGATAACCGGGAGGCAGTTGCGCAATGGCAGTTTCGAGCGAAATCCGATCAACAATCGGCATCGCTTCGGGATTAATGGTGTCGGGGTCAACCGAATCGGGCATCTCGCCATCTTCGGTCGTCAGTTCGGATTTCACCGAACGTTTGCGAAAATGCATCAAAACCTGATTGACGGTCAATCTATGCAGCCAGGTGGTGAATGCCGATTCGCCGCGAAACGAATCCAGTTTACGATGTAATTGAATAAATACTTCTTGAGTTAAGTCTTCGGCTTCTGCCGTATTGCCCGTCATTCTCAAACAAATCGAATAGACTCTGCGATAATGCTTGCGATAAAGGTCTTCAAATCCGCTCATCTTCTCGCCAGCCAGCGCATAATTAATATCTTCGTCAATCACACCTGTGTTAATGCTACCTTCGGTTGCTAATGCCATATTTGCTGTGGTCATTTCATTCCCTCCCATAATCGCGTCCATTTGTTTTCGGGCAATAAGAGATAGAGCGACTGACGTGCCACTAAAAAGGTTGCTGTAAAATATTTCTTTAAGTGTAGAAATAAGGTGATTTAACAGAAGGTGCGAATTTTTCGCCAATTATCCTCGCAGCAAAACACGAGGTTTTTGCGTGTGATGCTATACGATTTCGTATATGAGATGCTCCAGTTGACGCTCAGAAGTTGCCCGTCCATAATAAAAATTCTTCAAACCGAATAATTTTTTCTGAAACGCATGATTGATACCATCGCCACTGTTGAATCGAATCTCGAACTCACGCCGGGTTATAAATTGCTGACTCTCAATTTTAAGGAAGCGATTGCTGCAAAAGCCGGACAATTTGCCATGCTCAAAGCGCATGACACTTTTGAACCTCTGCTGAGGCGGGCGCTTGCCATTTATCGCATTGAAAATTCCAACCAACTCTCCTTTCTCTATCAGGTACTCGGTCGCGGAACGCAAATGCTTTCCCACCTCGACAGCGGTGGCAAAGTCGATATCCTATTGCCACTCGGCAATTGTTGGTTGGATGAACCGCTGCAAAAAACAGGGCTGGGCAGTAAAGCGCTCGTGGTTGCAGGCGGCATCGGCTCGGCTTCAGTTTATCTACTTTGCCAGGAATTACAGCGACGGCAAATCGAGACGCAAATCTTCTTTGGCGCAGCCAACCGGAAGGTTGCAACCGGGTGCGGTTTGGATGATTTTAAAAAGCTTGCTTTGCCAATAACCTTGACAACCGACGATGGCAGTTTAGGTGAGCGCGGGTTTGTCACTGCGCCGCTTGAAAAATTTTTACGCGAAGGCAAAGGTGAAAATGCCACCATTTACACTTGCGGTCCCTGGGTGATGATGAAACGAGTAGCAGAAATTGCCGAAGGCTTCGCCATCAAATGTCTGGCATCGCTTGAAGCGCCGATGGGTTGCGGATTTGGCGTCTGCGTCGGTTGTGTCGTCGCCATCAAAGACGCTGACGCGAAAAGCTATCAGGCTTACCAGCGCGTGTGCACGGATGGCTCTATTTTCCCAGCCGAAATCATTCGCTGGGAAGTCACGGCAATGGCACATTAAAATTGCGGAATGCGAAATGCGAATTGCGGATTGACTGCACCGGGAAGCCGAGTTTTAAGGGGAATTCAGAGTGTCAGACTCTTGAGTATAGGGATTAAAGTAATGATGAAAGGAATCAACCCAATATAACGATGAGCGACAATCAATCCGCAATCCGCATTTCGCAATCCGCAATCGAAGCGTCCGCAATCGAACGGCTTGCAGTCGAAATCGCCGGAATTAAATTAAAAAATCCGGTGATGGGCGCGTCGGGAACTTTCGGTTACGGGTTAGAGTTTGCCGGACTCATTGACCTCAACAGGCTTGGCGGCTTCTCGACTAAAGGCTTATCGGCGCGTCCCCTGCCCGGTAACATTCCGACGCGCATCGTCGAAACTCATGGCGGCATGCTCAATGCTATCGGTTTGCAAAATGTCGGCGCGCGCGCTTTCGTTGAAGAAAAATTACCGCTGCTGCGCAAATACGACACGCAGGTTATTGCCAATGTCTTCGGCTATTCCGATGAAGATTATCTTGAAGCCATTCAAATACTCAACGATGGCGAAGGCATTGCGGCATATGAACTCAACATCTCCTGCCCGAATGTTAAAGAAGGCGGCATTGTGATTGGCAGTTCTCCTTTGGCTGCCGCAAAACTTACAGAAAAAGCCCGCCGCGCCGCGCAAAGACCCTTAATCGTCAAACTTTCGCCTAACGTCACCGACATCAAAGAACTGGCGCGCGCCATTGTCGATGCCGGAGCCGACGCTTTATCGCTGATTAATACCCTGGTGGGAATGGCAATTGATATTCATTCACGTAAACCGCACCTCAATTTCGGCACCGGCGGACTTTCAGGTCCCGCCATTAAACCGATTGCCGTGCGTATGGTTTACGAAGTCGCCAGCACCGTAAGCGTTCCGCTTATCGGCATAGGCGGTATCGCTTCGGCTGCCGATGCGCTGGAATTCATTATTGCCGGAGCGACTGCCGTACAAATTGGTACGGCAAACTATTACGACCCCAGCGTAACCATGAAAACCATTGATGAGCTGGCAGACTATTGCAATCAACATTCGACCACTATGCAATCGCTTATCGGCTCCGTTAATCGAAACTGAAACTCGGCTATGGCTCTTTAAGTTTCCTGACCTTGGTTCGTGATGGAGTTTGCCTCTCGCTTGACTTTGCGCCCGCGCTCATCGTATAACGCTTGCTGCCCTCGCTGGGAAAATTGGCAACACCTCTCAGTTATCGGACGACTACAACCGGTTTCCCGATAATGCAAACTCAAAAAAATCTCTAATTCGGAAGTGAAAGATATGCTCAATTCTATGTTTGGAAGCAATAAAAACACTGGCAGCAGCAACGCCCCCATTATCAGTCAACCCAAAAGCAGTAACAATTCCGATTTCGGATGGATTGGCAGGAGCGTTGAAATCATCGGCGATGTAAATTTTTCGGATAAACTGCAAGTTGATGGCACCATTAAAGGCAAGCTTTATTCCGAAAAAGGTACGCTAATTATTGGCGAAACGGGTCATCTGGAAGCTCAAATCGATGTCGGCACCTGCATTGTACACGGCTCGGTAAGTGGCAACATCAACGCCAGAGTTAAAATCGAAATTCATAAATCCGGCAAACTGATTGGCGACCTGACCACTCCGGCGCTGGCTATCGAAGAGGGGTCGGTCTTCAACGGTTCGATAACTATGAACAGTGACGCAGGGAAAGTTCTTCAACACCCGACGGAAAATGTCACCAGCATTTCCGAAGCCGATAAACGCAAGACCAAGGGAGCATAAGCATTTTCGCCATTTGCTTGCTTCATCAATCGTTCAAAATCAAAAGCCAGGTTATTCGTTCGGGATAACCTGGCTTTTGATTTTTCGGCTCGCCAAATTCGCGCTTACTTTCTTGAGCCACTAACCATCAATCGATATAGTCAAATTACAGGAGGCATAACTTGCATAATCAATCCCCTGAGATAAAAGAAAAAATCGTCGTCGCGCTTGATGTTGCGACGCGCGAGGCGGCGCTCGCGCTGGTCGAGCGACTGTCCGGCATGGTCGGTATGTTTAAAATCGGCAAACAGTTGTTCACTGCCGAAGGTCCGCAACTGGTTCGTGAAATCATCGCCGCCGGCGAAAAGGTTTTTCTCGACCTGAAATTTCACGACATCCCCAACACCGTCGCCGGCGCGGCGCAATCGGCTGCAAACTTGGGCGTCACGCTTTTCAACGTTCATGCGCTTGGCGGCTCAGAGATGATGACAGCCGCAGCCAAAGCCTTGCAATCACCAAATCCAGACTTATCTACTCGCGCTAAAGTTTTGGGGGTTACGGTGCTCACCAGCATGAATGATGCAAGCCTCGCTGAAGTCGGCATCCCGCATAAAGCCGAAGAGATGGTGATACGACTCGCCACCCTTGCACGACTCGCAGGGCTTGATGGCGTTGTCGCTTCGCCGCATGAAATTCGTCTGATTCGTGAGCAGGTCGCCAGTGAAAATTTCATCATTCTAACGCCCGGCATTCGCCCCGCCTGGTCTGCAAGCGGCGACCAGAAGCGCGTCGCCACACCGGCTGCTGCCATACGCGACGGCGCAGATTACCTGGTCATCGGTCGCGCCATCACCGATGCCGCTGACCCACGCGCCGCAACCGAGCGCATTCTTGAGGAAATCAATAACGCTTAGCGCCCGGGGCATTTCGTAAGGTGAACGGCTAAAGCATCGGATTCATCAGGCAACAAAAAATCAGTGAATGAAGAAAGTCGTCTTATCAACTCAAAAGCCCGTATACACACTGCATGGCACACAAAGCGATTTGCCGTTGTTAATTTACGTCTCAGGGTTAGATGGCAGCGGCGAACTCTTTTATAAACAACTTCCCTCACTCACCCGAAATTATCGCATCGTCACCTATCGATTGCGCGAAGACGCCCGCGCAACCTATGACGACCTCTCAGACGACATTGCCTCAATCATTGAAGACCTGGGTGAAACTCAAGCCATCATACTCGGCGAATCGTTTGGCGGCACCATCGTTTTACACTTCGCTTTACGCTATCCGACCTTCACCCAACGCCTCGTTTTAGTCAATTCATTTCCCTACTATCGACGCCGCCTTCGCATACAACTTGCCGCTTTTCTTGCCTCTGCGTTACCGGCGCGATTCGTCGTGCCTTTTCGTCTGACCTCTGCGGCGCTTGGCTTACTGGTTGATCGTGTATCTCGCGAAGACCGTAAAAAAATCGTGCAAATTCTGCGCTCCGTAGAGATGAAAAGTTACGCCAGGCGTCTGCAACTCATCGCGCAAGTGGATGTCACCAATAGACTCAATGAAATTCAAGCCCCGACTTTACTCATTGCCACCGAAAGAGATTTACTCGTTCCCTCCGTACGCGAAGCCCGCGAGATGCAAAAGCGCATCCCCAATGCAACGGTGAAAATTTTGCGCCGCAAAGGTCATGCCTGCCTGCTAAGAGATGACGTAAAGTTGTACGAATTGATCAAGGGTTGGCTGAGCCAATGAATTTGATTTTTGACTAATTGTTTACTCGCGACCTGATGCGTTCTTTTTCTTGTCTTTCGGGTTGCGCAAAAAATAGATGAAAAAACCTTTGTCGGTTTCCATCAATTTGTAATCGTTTAAAAAATTTTTAAGTTCAGGATAATTGCTCATCGCAAGCTGCGAGTTATATGCCGCGAGTTCATCAACAATAAATTTCGGGCGGCGCATTTGCAGATCAGTTAAAAGCTGTGCGCGATGTGCGGCGGTGGTCGCTTCATCAAGCATCAGCGCAAATTCATCACTGAAAAAATGGACATCCGCCGGAACCCCTGTGAGCTGTTGCGAACTCAGGTAACGTGAAGCGGGCAACAGTCCCGACCAGTAATAAATCTCCGGTCTGTAGCCCCAGACGAACAGGTAATCAGCACTCGTTGGGGTTGCCGTAATGTTTGCGCCAGCTCGACGTAGCTTTTCAAAATCAAATGGCTTTACCGGATTTGCCTCGTCTTCGATTTCTTTGACGGTTTGCGCTGCCTGAAATTCCTCGCGATTCAATCGTTCGTGATACCAGGTTTGCGTCATCTCGCTTTTCGCGCCGCGCAACTCATCAACGGCAAGCCCCGCCGTCCGCGCATGAAAGCGCACCAAAGTGACGGCAAACCCTGAAATCAAAATCCCATAAACCATACGTCGCACATTGACCTTCGTTTTTTTCAACCGCGCGATAATCTCTGTCATTCCCGAAGCGCCAATCAAACAAAGCGCCGGGAGAATCTGAAAAAAATAATGCCCGAAAAACCTGCCTCCTACAGACATGCCGATAAAAGAGACCGCGAACCAGAGCAACATCAACGCATCGGCTTCATTCAAACGCCCGACCTTGAAACCGGCTCCTGTAGCCGTTTTCAGACTACCACGGTTGGCTTTGAACCGGTTTAAAGTTTTGCCAGCTACAACGACCAGCGCAATCAGCAAAATATTATTCAGGGTAAAATAGCCGAGACTTTGGCGAAGCGCAGTCAACATTGAGCGCCACAACGGGTAATAGCGCGCATATTTGCTGCCCCACACCCAGACGCTTTGCCAGTAATCCGCAAGCGATCCGCTTGCCGCCAGATAGATATAAAAAGGCACTGCGCCCAATACCAAGCCGATAACGCAATACGCGATGACGCGCCAAATCTCCATCCGTCGGTTATTAACGGTCGCAGATTCCGGCGCTGGCTTTTGAAGCGCAATTTCAGACTCCGGACTCCAGACTCCAGACTCTCGACTTCTAATCACAAACCACGAACCAAGTACAACGAATAGCAAATCGAAAATCCCTTTAGGATTGGTTTGAAAGGCAAGGCTGATACTGACACCGCTGGCAAGCGCAGTTGCCAAACGTAATGAAGTGGCGTGTTCATCTGTAGCCGCCCGAACGAACCAGTACGCGGCAAGCGTATAGGGCAAGGTCATCAACAAATCGGTATTGAGTCCTTGAAAATGCCCCGTCGTATAGGTGGTGCTGAAAACCACGAACATCGCTGCCGCAAGCAACCCCTTGCTGCGGTCGTACAGATATGCGCCGAACCGATAGAGCGCAAAAGCCACAGCAACAGAATAGCCAATTGTAAATAAGCGAATCGTTAAAATGCTTGCGCCAAAAATTTTAAAGAGCAGCGCATATAGCAACGGCAGGACGGGCGGCTTATCGAAATAGATTTCTCTGTATAGAACTTTGCCGCGCAATATTTCTTCGCCGGCGGTAAACCATAATCCGTCATCCTGGTAGAGATTTCCGGCGTAAAAAATCCTCAGTAAAAAAGCCACGACCGTTAGTGCTAAAAAGGTTTTCAACACCGTTCGGCGGCTGATGTCGTGAGGATTTTCGTTCACGGTTTAGAGTGCGGAATTCAATGATACGGGAACCAGCGTCGGGCTTAACCTATCATCCTGCATACCGATGGCGGCATCGAGTTCGTCGGCGAGATTGCCCGAAGCCAGAGATTGAAAATCGAACAAGCGCGTATCCAGTAAATGCGAAGGGATGACATTGCCGATGGCTTTCAGCATCGAGTTGCGCACTTCGGGAATCTCTGTTTGCAAATCATCAAGCAGACGTTTAACGCGCTGGCGTTTCAAATTCTCCTGCGAACCGCATAAATCGCAAGGGATAATCGGAAAATCCTGAGTTGCGGCAAATGCTGCGATTTCCGATTCATAAACATAGGCAAGCGGGCGGATAACCATATTGCGCCCGTCGTCGCTTCTGAGCGCCGGTGGCATGGTTTTCAACTGACCCGTAAAAAACAGATTGAGCAGAAAGGTCTGCAAAATATCATCGGCGTGATGACCAAGGGCGATTTTCGTGCAACCTTCTTCGACGGCAGTATTGTAAAGAATACCGCGACGCAAACGCGAACAGACCGCGCAAGTGGTTTTGCCTTCGGGGACGAGCCGTTTAACAATCGAATAGGTATCTTTTTCGATGATGCGAAAGGGCACACCGATTCCGCGCAAGTAGGTTGGCAGAACTTCTTCCGGGAAATTGGGTTGTTTCTGGTCGAGGTTGACCGCCAGCAATTCAAAATCAATCGGCGCGCGACGTTGCAAGTCCATCAACAGACTGAGCAACGTGTAACTGTCTTTGCCGCCGCTCAGACAAACCATGATACGGTCGCCCGCTTCAATCATATTGAAATCTTTGATGGCTTCGCCGACTTTGCGAAATAATTTTTTATTCAAAGTTCCGTTTGCTTGCATACGAGTCTGCCTAAAAGAAAATAGATAGTAGCATAAAGCTGCGGCGGCTGTCAGATAAGCGCCGTGAGGAATTTTCTCAGCGATAATCTTTCATTACAAAGCAAACCGTAATGCCTGTGGATTCGTAAAAAGGTCGAACTTTCTGTTCAATATCTCCGACTCGTTGTGGTAGTATGAGCGGACTATTAATCCCTGTGAGGTAAAAAGATGATGAAGTTTCCCAGTCTATCCATTACAAAAACATTGATCACCTTGCTATTGGTTTTGTCATTTTTAGCCGTTGCCGCGTCAAGCACCCAGGCATTTGATAACGGTGAAAATAAAACTGAAGACAAAATCAACACTGCCAATTCAACCGACCCATCCGAAAATCCGGTTGATAAGGTTGCCGTAGAAAAGAAAGCACCCAATATTTTATACGCGCCGCTCAAAGAGATTAATTTTGAAGAGCCGGAAACTCCTGTACCGGCAAAAACTCAACCGACGGTCAATTCAGGGCACTTCACCAATGTCGGTTTTTCACGAATGGTTATGAATTCGGCGATTCCCATGCCTAAAGTGCCGCCTGCGAATGGGCAACCGTTGAATAAAATTCCGATGACGGTGGGCGAAAAATTCGGCTACTTTTTCAAAGGCGCGTTTCTTTCACCGGGAACTTACGGGCAGGCGATTTTTTCAGGGGTGAGAGGCGAAACTTTCGATAAAGACCACGACCCGGAAGGCGTGAAGGGCAATTTCTTTGCCGATGCCGGAACCCGCACCGCCCGCAGTCTGGCATTCGGGACATCGGCGAAATTTTTTGAGCGTTTCTTCTATGCTTCGATTTTCCGCCAAGACCCGCGCTACCATCGTTCGGGTAAAAAAGGCGTCGGCGCGAAAATTGGTTACGCCATCACCCGCGTCTTTGTCACCGAAGGCGACAAGGGCGGCAGCCAATTCAACATCTCCTATCTGGGCGGCGGCGTGAGCGCCGCCTTTATGTCGAGACTCTGGGAACGCGAAGAACGCAAATCAACCAGCAAAGTGCTGAACAAATGGGGCACTCACATCGGGTTGACCATGTTTTCAAATATTTTGAAGGAATTTTTGAGCGGGCAATAGAGAAGTAAAAAGTAAACAGGCAAAAGTAAAAATTGATTCACGCCTTTGACACAATGATAGTTGAAGTCTTTGGTGGCTGATCGTTGAGCAAGCGGTCTTTAACCGCGTAAAAAAAATCATACGGAAAGAGCGCGAAATGTTTCTACACTTCGCGCTCTTTTAAATTTCAGCAAGCTCTTTCAGTAGCGCCCGCGAACGCAAATCGCGTTCAAGCGCGTGGCGAATGATTTGATAATTGATCTGTCCGAGTTGCGCGAGCCGTTTAACGGAAACCTCACGACTGGCAAATTGTCTGGGGTGCACGCGAAACATTTCATCGACGACGCGGCGCATCTCCGCATCCGCTACATCGCCGCGCCCGCCACTGCAATTGTGACAACGCGGCGCACCCTGCACGGTTAGAAACGCCGAGTTGTTATAACCAATCCGTTCACGACACGCCGAACATTGCGATAAATCGGGGAAAAAACCTGTAAGTTTCAACAACCACGATTCAAAATAGCGCAACATCAGCCTTAAATCTTTGCTTTCGGCGATGGATTCGATTGACGCCGTAACCAACCGGTAAAGTTTTTCATTGGGTTCATGGTCAGGCAAAAATTCCGAAATCAGTTCCGCCATATAAGCCAGCACGCTTGCCGTCTCGACATCCCGCGAAGCGATATAAAAACTGGAGTGCACAATATCGCAGGTTGAAACGCTCACCAGTTCGCGATTCTCTTTATAAAAATAGGTCAGCGCGACTTCGGTAAAGGGTTCCAGCGAAGACCCGAAACGGCTCTTCATTTTGCGCGCCCCGTGCGCCACGCCGCGCACCTTGCCGGAATCTTTAGTTAAAAACACGCAAATTTTATCGGCTTCCGCGAGCGCGTAGGTTCTCAGCACATAAGCCTGTGTGGTCTGTAGCGGCATT
Organism: Acidobacteriota bacterium; assembly: GCA_040754075.1. Taxonomy (NCBI): domain Bacteria; kingdom Pseudomonadati; phylum Acidobacteriota; species Acidobacteriota bacterium. The sequence goes on along the minus strand of JBFMDH010000002.1, from coordinate 412,771 downwards.
GCTATGGATTGTAGCAAAATGACCAGCGAAAGCGTTAGCCTACAATGCCGCACTCAATTTAACCAATGCAAGTCAAGCGTGATATGATTGCAATTCAATCGAAAACCGAGGTGAACTGATGTACAGAAAAATGACTGCCATACTCATCTTTATTTTTTCTTTGGCGCTAACGCTTACGTTCGCGCAGCAACCGAAAAGTGAAAAGCTCACGAAACTCGAAGACGCTTTAAAAGATGACGTGCCGAAAATTTTATGCGTCAACGAAAACTTCGCCACCGCTGCGCAACCGAAAGACGAAGCCTGGGCGAAGCTTGCCGCCAACGGTTTCAAAGCGGTTTTGAATCTGCGCACGGCAAACGAAGGCATAGATTTCGCGAAAGAACGCGAAGCCATTGAAAAAGCCGGAATGCGTTACCTGAACATTCCCATCACCGGCAGCGACCCGAAAGCTGAACAAGCCGAAGCCTTCATCAAAACCGTTAAGGACGCCAGCAATCATCCGATGTTAATTCATTGCGCCAGCGCCAATCGCGTCGGCGCGTTCTTTATGATTTATCGCGTCATCGAACAAGGTTGGGCAGAAGACAAAGCTTTAGAGGAAGCCAAACAAATCGGACTCACAAGCCCGGTGCTTACCAAATTCGCGCAGGATTACATCGCCGCGCACAAAAAGAACCAATGACCACTCAAGCAGCAACCAATCGAATAGCGCTTTCAGCCCAAGCCAAAGAGCAAAATTTAAGAGCTTTGCTTCGCAGTTACGGCTCGGTCATCGTCGCTTTTTCGGGTGGCGTCGATAGCGCCTATTTAGCCTATATCGCCCACAGTGAACTGGGCGCGCGCGCGCTTGCCCTCACCGGCGACAGCGCCTCTTACCCGACGTTTCAACGCGAACTTGCGGATAAACTCACCTCTCAATTCGGCATTCGTCATGAAATTATTTTTACAGAGGAATTCGCGGACGCCAATTACACCAGCAATCCGCCGAATCGTTGTTATTTTTGCAAGTCGGAACTCTACAGCAAAATTAACACCTTAGCCGCCGAGCGCGATTTCAAGGTGATTTGCGATGGCACCAATGCCGACGACATAGGCGACTACCGACCGGGCAGAGAGGCAGCGCGCGAACTCGGTGTGCGTTCGCCCTTGCTTGAATGCGGGATGACCAAAGCCGACATACGCGAGAGGTCGCATCGCGCAGGCTTGCCGACCTGGGATGAACCTGCGTCTGCGTGTTTGTCGTCGCGCATTCCTTACGGGCAGATGGTGACGCTCGAAAAACTTTCGATGGTTGACCGCGCCGAAAGCGCCTTGCGTAAAATGGGTTTTCGACAAGTGCGTGTGCGCCATCACCAGGAGATTGCCCGCATCGAAATTTCCGAAACCGAATTGCCGCGCGCTTTGAATATCGAAACGACGCAGCAAATGTCTGCAACACTCAAGGCATTAGGCTTTAAATATGTCGCGTTAGACCTTGATGGCTATCGCACCGGTTCATTGAATGAAACTTTGAAAAAGGATTCAGGATTCAGGATTCAGGATTCAGGGAAGGAAGCCTGAAATAGCAACGATGAACAGAAACTCTTTCTTTCACCGTTCAACATTTCGCGCTCATCATTCCTTGCGCTTTGAATCTCGACTCCTGAATCCTGAATCCTGAATCCTATGAAAGACGTTTGGAATCCTGAACAATACGAAAAATTTAAAACTGAGCGGCTGCAACCGTTTTACGATTTGCTGGCGCTGGTTAGACCGCGTGTCGATATGCGGGTTGCCGATTTGGGTTGCGGAACCGGCGAACCGACAAGCATTCTGCACGAACAGCTGCAAGCGCGCGAAACTATCGGCTTCGATAATTCGGACGCCATGCTGGCGAAGGCAAAACTTCTGGAAGGCAATGGGCTGCGGTTTGAAAAATGCGATATTGAAAATTTTGCCGCCGAAAGCGAACGCTCCGTAGCTTATGGGCAATTCGATTTGATTTTTTCAAACGCCGCCTTGCATTGGGCGCAAAACCACCAGACGCTGATTCGCCAGTTAATGTGCGCATTGAGCGATGGTGGGCAATTCGCCGCGCAGATTCCTTCCAATCATCATCACCCTTCGCACGTGGTGGCAAATCGTGTGGCAAGTGAGATTCCCTTTCGGGAAGCCCTTGATGGTTACATTCGCGAAGAATTTATTCTGACGCCCGAAGAATACGCAACGCTCTTTCACCGGTCGGGTTTTCGCGATTATCTGGTGCGCTCGCAAATTTATGTGCATCCGCTGGAATCAAGAGAAAGCGTGGTTGACTGGGTCAAGAGCACACGGCTCACGGATTATCAAAAGCGCCTTTCGGAAGAGATGTACGCGCTTTATCTGGAACGCTACAAGGAATGTCTGATGGAAGAATTAGAGGACGAACACCCGTTTCTCTACACTTACAATCGCATTCTGCTGTGGGCGAGGAAATAAGCAGGAAAGTAGGAAGTATGAAGTAGGAACGATGAATTGAAGAGTAACCCGGATGTTCATCATTTCTACTTCATCGTTCATCGTTCCTACTTCATCGTTTTTAGAATTGAACTTTCGGTGCTTCGCGTGAGCTTTCGGCGGCTTTGAATTCCTGAGCGCGTTCAAAGCCGAGCATATTGGCGAAAAACACGGTCGGGAATCGGTCGCGCGAATTGTTGTAAGCGAGCACCACTTGATTGTAATCGCGCCGCGCCACCTGAATGCGATTTTCGGTTCCCGATAATTCATCCTGCAATCGCAAAAAGCTCTGGTCGGCTTTCAAATTGGGATAGTTTTCCGAAATTGCCAGTAACCTCCCCAGGGCTCCGGTCAACTGGTCATTGGCTTGCGATTTTTCGTCAACCGTCTTCGCGCCAAGCAGACGCGAACGCGCTTCGGCAATATCGCTAAAAACCTGTTCTTCGTGCTTGGCATAACCTTTTACGGTGTTCACCAAGTTGGGAACCAGGTCAGCGCGACGTTGCAATTGTGTATCGACATTTGAAAACGCATTGGTGACTTCATTGCGCTTGGTGGTGAGACTGTTATAGGTTCCGCAGGCAGTACCGCCGACGATTAAAAGTAATAGCAGAACGACAACTAAAATTCCAACTCCCCATTTCATATCGAGTCATCCTCCTTAACACATAGAGCCTGAACTTTGCCCATCATCACATCACATAAGTTATTTCATCGTTTTCAGCTTTGCTTTCATGAAGCGCCGTCTTTGCGGCATCTGCGCCATTGAGCATATCACCGATGCGTTCAAGCATGGGCGCAAGCGTCGCGCGGTCAACCGCTGAAATCGTTACGGCACTGAATGCGCGCCGCAAGTTTATCAATTCATCTTCACTTAGCAAATCGGATTTGTTGAAGACCAGAAGCCTGGGGATGCCAGACAAATTCAACTCCTCTAAAATTTTTTCAACCGAGGCAATATGATTTTCAAATTGCGGGGTGCTGGCATCGACCAGATGAATCAACAGGTCTGAGCCTTCCATCTCTTCAAGCGTGGCGCGAAATGCGGTAATCAAATCGGGCGGCAAATCGCGTATGAATCCGACCGTATCATTGATGATGACCTCCTGGTCACGCGGCAACCTGAGTCTGCGGCTGGTTGGGTCTAAGGTCGCAAACAATAAATTTTCCGCGGTCACCGAAGACTGGGTTAGCGCATTCAGCAGGGTTGATTTTCCGGCGTTGGTATAACCGACAATTGAAATAATCGGCACATCGCGACGCAAGCGTTTGGCGCGTTGCACGCGACGGCTGACGCGCAGTTGTTCAATCTGTTTTTCGAGAAGGTGGATGCGGTCACGCACGCGACGACGGTCAACTTCGAGTTTGGTTTCACCGGGACCGCGTCCGCCGATGCCGCCCATCAGCCTGGACATTTCGGTTCCTGAACCCGTGAGGCGCGGCAACATATATTTGAGTTGCGCAAGCTCTACCTGAATTTTACCTTCGCGGCTCTGCGCCCGTTGCGCAAAAATATCGAGAATGAGTTGAGTACGGTCAACGATTTTCAAATCGGTCGCTTGATTAATCGCGCGAACCTGTGCCGGCGATAAATTCTGATCGAAGATCATTACATCGACGCCAAGTTGCAGGCTGCGAATAATCAATTCTTCGAGTTTACCTTTGCCAATCAAGGTGCGCGGGTCGAGTTTCGGGCGGCGTTGAATAATGGAATCCAAAACCACAACCCCCGATGAACGCGCCAGTTCTTTCAACTCTTCAAGCGATTCCTGGGCGCTGGCAAGGCTTTCGGTCGTCACCCCGACCAGAATCGCCCGGTCGCGTTTATCTTGCGGATTGCGCACCCGACGCGACCGCGCCAACTCTTCTTCAAGTGAAGTGATTAAATCGAGAAAATCGGTGTCGAGTTGCGAAGGCACACGCGGTTCAAGAAACTCCCAGATTTTCGGAGTTTCCGGCTCAAGTTCATCATCCCATAATTCATCGTCCGATTTTTTTTGACCGACAGGCTTCGCTACATCATTTGCCGGAAGCAGATGGGCTGAATGAACTAATCCAGGCAAGCCGTCATTTTTGACTTCGACAGCCGACATTAAATCAAGTCGAAGCAGCGCCAGGTCGGTCAAGTCATCCTGAGTTAATTTTTCGCCGAGCAGATGCGTGTGCAAACAACGCAAGCCGCGAAAACGATCACTGCCGACGCGCACACGTTTCAAATCCGGCAACACAATGCCGTGCGCCGTTCCGACGATGACGTAGTCAACATAACCGTTGCGATTGACCAGCACGCCGATTTGCCGGTTGAGTTCACGCGACAGTTCACTCATCTGACGGGCAAATTCCTGCGTGACGATTTCGTGCGGTGAAATGCGGCGATGGTACAGCTTTTCGAGGCGATGTAGCTGATTGGGTTTTAACCCCTGAACGTTGCCTTCAATACTTCTAATCGTTTTTCCCTCCGTTTCAAAACTTCAGTTTAATGATAAAGAAGGCGGAAGTGAAAAGGCAAAGTGGAAAGCAAAGATTAACATCAAGAACATCTCAGCGATGCAGCTAAGGATTCAGGATTCAGGATTCAGGGAACATTTATCAATGCAGCTAAATCCACAGGCAGACGCTCATCAGGTATTAATGGCATCACCAAAACCGGCTTGGTAATCGTCGTTCATTTGCGCCGGGTAACCAGATAGTTGTTAGCAGCCCGCGTCAACCTGCGCCGACAAATAGCCGTAAAATCCGCCAGTAATTTAATCTCAATACGTCATAAAACAATTTATGTAATGCCCTTACTTCTTTTTCATTGTCCTCAAGAAGCGCATTAGAACCAGCAAATTTTAGAAATTAAGTCATTAAATACAATTCTTCCGACATGAATTGCGCATTCTTTCACTTTTAGTTTTAGCGGGCTTTAACGGTAAAACCTGTAAACAACTGGTTGAGTGCTTTACTACAAACCAAAAACCAGTCGGTCGAGGTCAAAGATGTAAAAGGAGCCTTGAAGCTCTCAGACGATCTTATCTTGATTTGGAGGAATTTATGTCGAAGTTCATTGAGACCCCGGTGTCTCTCTTCCTAACATTACTTTTCCTGCTCACCTATACAGTAACTCCGCTTGCACAATCCATTGTATCGGGCGCACTCGAGGGAAAAGTAATTGACATTAACGGCAACACCTCGATAGAGGGAGCCGTAGTAATTGCCAAGCATAAAAGCAGAGGTATCGAATATCGCGTCCTATCGCGCGGTGATGGCAAATATTTTATTGCTGATATGCAACCCGGTGAGTACAGCATTTCTGCTTCAAAAGAGAATTATGAAAATGTCACCGTATCAACAACCGGCACCTCGGTTTCTTTAGTCGACGGAGCCGTGGGTATCAAAGACGTCACCGTGGTCAAAGTGCCGCCCATCGCTCTGCAAAAGAAGGGAGCCACGTCATCAGGCGCGAGCACTTACACAGGACGCGCCGAACGTCAGACCAATCCCTTGAATGCTACACGCGGCGGCAGATTTACCGGCATTGAATTATCGGCTTTGCCGCTTGGTGGCATACGAACCTTTGATGACCTCGCCTTTCTGTTGCCGGGCGTTGCGCCGCCTCCCAAAGCGATTGGTCAATCGGTTGGACCGGGCGTTGGCCCGGGCATCGGCACCTCGGGGCAATTCGCCGTCAACGGCATTCAAACTCGTTACAATAATTTCACCATCGATGGTTCGGATAATAACGACGAAGACATCGGCGTGCGCCGTCAGGGGTTCACCTCGCTCGTTCCGCAATCCATTGAAAGCCTACAGGAATACAATGTGACGACACTTTTAGCCGAGCCACAATACGGGCGCAACCTGGGCGCACAAGCCGACGCGATTTCGCGTTCAGGCGGCAATGCGATTCACGGCACGCTTTATGGATTTTTTACCGGCAGACCAATTCAAGCGAGGAATGAATTCGAGACTAACTTTGGCTCAGGTCAAAAGAAAAATACCCGCGCCCAGTACGGTTTTGCCCTGGGTATGCCGATTGTCAAAGACCGGACGTTTTTCTTTGGCGCTTTTGAGCAGCAGACGATTCGCGCCAACCAGGAGTTTCATTTCGCTGTGCCAACGCTCAGTGAACGCTATTTTCTCGGCGACAAAAATATCGGACGAACCAACCGGGGCGCGGCGCTATTTAGCCTGTTTCCTGTCCCCAACAATCCCGATGGCGCGTATGGCGCGAACACTTTTTCTCAAGTGCTTCCGGCAGACGCCGACGGCACCATCTTTTCGCTCAAACTTGATCACAGTTTCAATAAAGACCACATTATCGCAGCCAGATATAATTTCACAAATGATGACACGTTGTTGCCGGTGACCGGAGAAGCGTTGTTTTCGGCGCTGGATGCTAAAGTGCGAACCCAGAATTTTTCGTTTATTTTCCACAGCATTTTGTCCGACCGTGCGGTAAACGAATTTCGCGCCTCCTGGGGCAGAACCAAATTGAATTTTGAGGACCCGCAGTTGAGCGAGTTCTCTCCGTTTCTGAAAGCCTCCACCTTGCCGTTGACCAATCAAGAGGATGCGCGTTTTCTTTTGAACGCAGCGATACTCGACGACAACGGCAATCGTTTATCGAACCGGGACACCGAAACCGGACTCTCAAACAACTTCAGTCTGGTTGGTGACGGCACAGGTCCCGTCGGGCAAGTGAAAGTCGCCGGTTTCAGTCCCATCGGGGTCGATGTTTACAGCTTCCCGCAACGCCGAACCAATGATACTTTCCAGTTTGCTGATACGATTTTATTCAACTTCAATAAACACCGCTTCGCTGCCGGCGCGGACATTCGCCGCATTCACCTCGACAGCGCGCTTGAAAGAAACTTCCGCCCGTTAATCGATTTCAATGGCGCAATCAATATCACCGGCGCTGGCGGACGCGATTTTTTTGAAGCGCGCGACCTGGTGGCGCTCGGCGCACCAACCACCTTTATTCAAACGCAGATTCAAAATTCTGTAGATGCGGAAATCGGTTTGCGGTATTGGGCAAATAGCTTTTTCCTCTCAGACCAGATTCGCCTTAGCCCGAACTTTACCCTGACCGTCGGGCTTCGTTACGAACTCAACTCGGTTCCGAGTGAAGTGAATAACCGAATTGAAGATGCGCTCAGTTCTGAGGCGCTCACCCAATTTATTGCTGCGGAAAAATCATTCAATGCCGCTCAGGGTCGCGGAAGCGTATCGGGACTCGAACAATTTTTTGCCGGACGTACAGAGATTTATAAACGAGACAACAATAATATCGCGCCGCATTTCGCATTCGCCTGGAGTCCCGGAAACGATAAGAGCATGACGATTCGCGGAGGCTATGGCATCTATTATGGTCAAATACCTGGCGCGGTAATCAGTCAATCGCGCAGTCTCTATCCGTTTTTTGTCGGCATTAACTGTCCGGGAATTTTCGCAGGCGAAGCGCAAAGCCTCACCTTTACCAATCCGGCTTTGGGAATCGGCTTACCGGGAACGTTAAACGGCTTTCCCACCAGCAGTGACCCGTCCGGCACGATTCAGACCATTTCAGGAAACAATCAATTTATCACGCCTGCGGGCACAGCTTTTGTTTTCCCTGCGGTTGATCTGGTCACGCCTTACGCCCAACACTGGGGACTCACAGTTGAAAAAGAATTCAAAGGGGATGCGTTGTTTTCTATCGCGTATGTCGGAACCAAAGGAACGCATCTTTTGAGACTTGCAACTCCCAATTTTGGCGTGAATGGTATTCCCATCATCGGCAATCCCTCCGGGACGGCTCAAAGTATCGTGGATCGAACCTCAATCAACATTCAATCTTCGCCGGGCATTTTAAATCCGCAAACCCTGGTTGCGACCAGAACCTTCCCCTTGCTCGGTTCTTATACCTCGATTGAATCCGATGGCAATTCGATTTATCACAGCTTGCAGGCGCAGTTAAACAAACGCTTTTCAGGCGGCTTGCAATTCACCACCGCCTATACCTGGGCACATGCGATAGATGAGTCTTCCGATATTTTCGCTTTAGCCGGTGCTCCGACCTTGCCGCAAAATAGTTTCAACCGCAAGCTGGAGCGCGGCGATGCCAATTTCGATGTTCGTCACCGCTTTGTCGCCAGCCTGGTTTATGATTTGCCATTCGCGAAAGACCATAAGATTTTCGGCGGTTGGCAAGTGGCAAGCATCGCGACCTTTCAAACCGGACAACCGTTCACGGTTCTGAGTGGATTGGATGCAAACTTTGATGGCAATCTCACAGACCGGTTGGGCACCACCGCCGGCATTCAGGAAGTGAATGATGGTCGTGTGCGGTTTACTGTGCCCGGTTCGCAATTCAATCTTGTGAGTCCCGGTCAGGATGGTTTTGTCGGGCGCAATACCTTCAACTCGCCGGGGGTTGCGCTCATTAATCTGGCAGTCAATAAACATTTCAAGTTCAGTGAAACAAAACGTCTCGAAGTGCGCAGCGAACTCTTCAATCTTTTCAATCGAACCCATTACGGCGTTCCCGTTCATACGCTCTTTTCACCAGGAATCGGCAGGTCGGTTGATACGCAATTGTCGAATTTCACCGCGCAATTTGCTTTGAAATTTATTTTTTAGTTTCCTAGCCTGAGCGTTGCCAAAGGCTGTGGGTTTTTGAAAAACCCACAGCCTTTCATTGCCCATCGACGGAAGTTGATTATGAAAACAGCTCTTTTGCGTTTGTCCATCCTTACGACGGCTTTGCTCTTGTCCGCCTCGTTGATTGCTGTCCTGCCAAGCTGGTTTAACGGTGTTCTTGCTCAAACCAATAAGCCGACTTCCAGAACTTCTCTGACGCCGCAAAGCAAATCCAAGCCAACGAATCAGCAGCGCGCCATCAAAATCGAGCCGGAATCTTCATCCCCGGATATATTCGCGAAACTCACCAAAGAAGATGAACACCGTTTCGCGTTAATTGTCGGGGTGAATGATTACGAACCGCCGATTCGTCAACTTTCGGCTCCCAATGAAGATGCCAATCGACTTGCAGAGGCGCTCGTCAAATTTGCCGCATTTCCCAAACGCAATATCACGTTGCTGACCTCCAATCAGATCAACCCGGCGCTGAGACCGACAAAAAATAACATCATCAGACAAATCGTCGCTTTCCAAAAAAATCTTCAAGGAAACGATCTGTTACTGATTGCCTTCATCGGTCACGGGTATGAGATGAACAATCGCGGTTACATTCTGCCGATGGATGGAATCGTGGCAAACCTGCCGACCCTCGAACAAACCGCTTTGAGTCGTGATTACATACAAGAACAAATCGGCATGATGCAGCCCAAACAAATCATCTTCATTATGGATGCCTGCCGCAATTCTCCTGAAAGTCGAGGACTGCGAGTCAATCAGGACGCTAAAGTTTACATGCCGAATTTGTACGCCAGAGACCGCATCACCAAAGTCGGATTATATGCGCAGATGTTTGCCGCAAGTCCCGGACAGGAAGCGATGGAAGCCAATGGTGAAGGCTTTTTCACCTCCGCTCTGGTACAGGGTTTGGAAGAAGCCACCAATGAGGATGGCGACGTCACTTTGGGCGAATTGAAAAGATTTATTGAACGGCGGGTTCCGCAGATTGCGCAAAGTCAATTATTAGATAAACGCATAGAAGTACAGAAACCGGAAATTACCATCGGGCCATCCGAACTATCGAGTAAATTCATTATCGCCCATAACCCTTCGCGAGTGATGATGGGATATTTGCAAGTCATCTCGAATATCCCGGCTCCTACAATTCTGGTCAAAGCCAATGGCAAACCCATCCTTGAAGAAACCCTGACCGGAAATCGTCTGGAAAAAAACCTCAATCCGGGAACCTATCAAATTGAATTGACCGCAAAAGGCTACCGCAAATGGACAAGCAACCTGACCCTGAAACGCGGCAGCAATAATCCTGTGGAAGTCAATCTCGAATCGGCGCTCGGTTCCGTGCAAATCGACCTCGGCGAGTTGAAAGCCACCGATAAAAGCTTGCAGATTTTCATCGACGAACAAAACGTCAAGTTTGCCGCCGTCAGCGATACGCCCAATCAATGTCGCATCAGAGATATTGAAGAAGGCACCCGCAAATTAAAAATCATGCGCGGCAGTGAAGTGGTTTTGGAAAGAAGCCTGACAGTTGAAGGCGGCGAAATCAAAATGCTATCGCTTGCGGCAAAAACCACGAATCTGCTCAATGTTCCGACCACCGGAATGCTGGTGCTCACAACGAATGTGCCGACCGCACAGGTCATCATCAAAGCGCAAGGCAAAGAGGCATTGAGCAAAACCATTCAAAATCGACGGCTGGAATTACAACTTGCGCCGGGCGAATATGAAATCGAAATAACCGCGGGCGGGAAATATAAAAGCTGGAAGCGCCCCATCTCCATCCGTCAGGGAACGCTGATTGACCGGGATGCCGAATTGGTATCTTCGCTTGGAACCATCTCCATTGATTTAGGTTCACTGAGCGCCGACGATAAGCAATTGCAAATCACTCTGGATGAGCGTCCGGTGACGCCGATAAAAGTGACCGCCAATAAAGTCGAATTACGCGATGTTGACGAAGCCGCACATAAAGTCAAAATCAAACATCCCAGTTTTGCCGAATCCACTTATCCGGTGAATGTCTACGGCGGTCAGTATTCGTCGATTTCCATAGCTGTCAAATCATTGGCGATTTCTCTCACGATTAACAGTTTGCCGGGAACCAAAATTTCTATTGGCAATCTCTCACCCAAAACCGTTCCTGCCAACGGCAAATTGGTTATCCCCAATCTGCCTGCCGGTCAGTATGCCGTCAAAGCCGAACTTGCGGGTCACGCGATAGCAGTGCAATCTCGTTTTTTCGATGCCGGTAAAGATTACGAATTTGATTTAAAACCGATTCGCGAATCGCGACACCCAAATCCAACGATTACTACCCCGACGGTTTCATCGCTCAGTTCAATCAAACTGCAATTTAGTGAACCCATCGGCAATGATGCACAGATTCTTGTCAACGGGCAAAAACCGAATGCCGGTAAAGTGAATCGCCTGGAGCGATTGGTTGAGATTCGTGACCTCAGCACCGGTCATTATACGATTCAAATCCGTCATCCCCAGTCGGGCACCACTGACCTTCAGGAAGTTGATGTAGAAGCGGCAACTAAAATTCAAATCCCTGTGCGTTTCGCTACGCGACTCGTTAAATTGACCGTGAAAAGCCAGGCGGGAACCGACATTTATGTGAACGGAGAATTCAAAGGGCGACTCGCGGGCAATGAGTTACCCATTCAACTTCCGCCCGGCGAATACCGCTTGAAAGCCGTCAATGATCGGTTTGAAGAATTGGAAAAACCGGTCGCGCTTGATAAAGATGCAACCTTGGAATTGCCGCTCACGCCGGTCATCTCTTCGGCGAAATTCAATGAAGAATTCACCAGTCTGCAAAACTGGACAGCGACGAAATGGCAATTAGATCAGAAGAAAAATGAAGTCTTTATGGTGGTGCAAGGAACGGAAATCGGTTTCCTCAAAGACCGGAAATATACAGATTTCACCATGCGATTCACCCTGAGTTTCGCAAAAAATAATCGCAAGGGAGCCGTCTGGTTGATGCGCGCTCGCGATGAGCAGAATTATTACCTGTTTCAACTCATCGGACCCAAAGGAAGCAGCCCCGGAGTTTTCCGTAGCTTTGTAATTAAGGGCGGCGCGATGGTCAAACAATTTGAAGAGCGTGTGCCGATTAAACTCGACATTCAGGATGACCAGATTCATATCTTCGTTGAAGCGGTCGGTTCAAAAATCGTTCACCGAATTTCATCCACCGGGTCGCCGACCGAAAAACCGGTCACCTTCAGCGAACTGGATGACAGCAGTTTTTCATCCGGCAGGCTTGGCTTTATGACCAGGGAGGGCGAAGAATTCTGGATTCGCGCCATTAGTGTAGTTCCTCAATAACCCGGCATTAAGGGTAATCAACATTACAACCTGAGATGTAAGCAATCATAGAAAAACCGGTAAAGGTGAATTGCTTTTATTCGCCTGAATAAACCTGTCGCTCTCAATCCATGATTAATCATTTTTTCAAACCCCTGGGTAAATTAAAGAAATCGTCCACAAATTTTGCTTTCACTTTTAGATTTTTGCCTTTTGCCTTTTGCCTTTTGACTTTTGCCTTTTTTATGGGCTAGTATCTAGTCATTCTGAACGATACCTCGCTAAACATTAGCTTGAAGAAAGAATATTTCTAAGCGTCGCTAAGGGGGTACGCATCTTTTTAGCTCGTTAGCAGTAAATAATCTGATGCGTGACGACGTCACCCATCGTTTAGAACTCCGAATACCTTTTGAGGGATGTGTTATGAATAGAAAATTGATACGACCGACGCTGGCGGAAATCCGCGAACGTGGTGAAAGAGATTCGCGTCGTGGGGGCGGTTCAGGGTCTGACCAGAATCGTAAACGCGTGCCACCGGAACAGACACACGCCGAGAGTTTTTATTACAAAAAACAGATGGATAACCGAACCAAAATGGTTATGGTTTTACAGGACGGCGAAGAACTGCGCGGCACCATTGAATGGTACGACAGAAACTGCATTAAACTGCATCGCACGGAAGGCCCCAATCTCCTGGTTTTGAAACATAACATTAAATACATTTTCAAAGATGAATCCAAATCGGCAAGCAAAGATGGAGACAATCAAGTCGAAGAAAATGCGGTTGATGAAATAGAAGACGAAGAGATTGACGAAGACGAAGAAGAGTTTGACGAAGAGGAAGAAGACGAAGAATAAAGGGTCTGGTGTACTGCTGCGTATAGCAACCTCCCGCTTTTACGGCTCAACCTCGTGACCAAAACACCTGAAAGTCCTAACCAACCTCGCGTTGGCATTACCATCGGAGACCCCGCAGGCATTGGCATCGAAATCGTTTTGAAAGCGGTCGCCAGTGCCGAGGTGAGGTCTGTCTGTCAAAGCGTCATCATTGCCGATGCCGGCGAACTTCAAAGACAGGCTCGCCTGCTCAACCTGCCTTGCAATTATCCAATCGCTAAAGACGCCGCAACCCTTGCTGCAACTACCGATACCGTCGTCATTTTCGATGTCGGTGAAATTTGCGCGCACATCGAATACGGTAGATTGTCTGCAACGGCAGGACGCGCCGCTGCAAGCTTTATCGAAACGGCTGTCCGACTCTATCTCGATAAACAGCTTGACGCGATGGCGACTGCGCCAATCAATAAAGAGGCGCTGAAACTCGCAGGCGTCCCCTTCCCCGGACATACGGAAATGCTCACTGCACTTTGCGGCGCGACCCGTTCGTTGATGTGTTTTTTTGCAGGCGATTTGCGCGTCGTGTTGCTCACCATTCATCTGAGTTTAGCCGATGCCATTCAAGCAATAAATAGAGAACGGGTGGTCGATGTCATCGAACTCACGTATAGCGAAATGCAACGCTTTGGCATTGCTCAACCACGCATCGCGGTTTGTGGACTCAATCCACACGCCGGTGAACACGGGCTTTTCGGGAATGAAGAGATTCGCGAAATCAATCCGGCAATTGCGCAATGCAGGCAGCGCGGCATAGAGGTTAGCGGCGCTTATCCGGCGGATACGATTTTTGTGCGCGCGGCGCGCGGTGAATTTGACACCGTGATTGCCTGTTATCACGACCAGGGGTTGATTCCCGTCAAATGTCTGGCATTTGGCGAAGCGGTCAACGTGACGCTCGGATTGCCGATTATTCGCACCTCGGTAGACCACGGCACGGCTTTTGATATTGCCGGTCGCGGCATTGCCGAACCCGGCAGCCTCGTCGAAGCCATCAAGCTTGCCGCAAAACTTCATCAATCGAGTGCGGCAATAAATCAATAGAACATTTCGTTTTTCGCCAACAAATCGCTATCATCTTAGTTCTTAAAAATTCAATTCAAATTTTTGTGGAGATAATGAATGAGATACTTTCTGGCTTTCTCTATCATGTTGTTTACGCTCATTACCTTTTCGTTGCAACCGCAACCGATGAATGCTTCAACGGCAACCGGGGATTCATTAGTGCTGCCGGGTGAAAAACACTTCAAGAATGTTCGGCAATTAACCTTTGGCGGCGAAAATGCCGAAGCCTATTTTTCAGCCGACGGCAAAAAGCTCATCTTTCAATCAACCCGCGAAGGGCATGAATGCGACCAGATTTACACCATGAACATTGATGGCTCGAATGTGAAGATGGTGTCAACCAACAAAGGTCGCACCACCTGCGCCTACTATTTTCGCAATGATAAAAAGATTCTCTATTCGTCAACGCACGCAACCGATGCCGCCTGCCCGCCGAAACCCGATTACTCGCGCGGCTATGTCTGGGCGATTTATCCGAGCTACGATATTTATGTTGCCAATCCCGATGGCACAAATTTAAAACCGCTCACGAAAACCGCAGGCTATGATGCCGAAGCGACCATTTCACCCAACGGCAAAAAAATTGTTTTCACTTCGACACGCGATGGCGACCTCGACATCTACACAATGGATATTGATGGCAAAAATGTGAAGCGATTAACCAATGAACTCGGTTACGATGGCGGTCCCTTTTATTCCGCCGACAACCAATGGATAGTTTTTCGCGCCCATCATCCGAAAGAGGAAAAGGCCGCAGCCGATTACAAATCGCTTTTAAAAGACAATCTCATTCGCCCGACCACGCTCGACATCTGGGTCATGAAAGCCGACGGCACAGGTAAACGACAAGTGACCAATAATGGCAAAGCCAATTTCGCGCCCTACTTTTTCCCGAACGGCAAACGCATTATTTTTTCATCGAATATGGATGACCCAAGGGGCAGGAACTTTGACCTCTACGCCATCAACGTCGATGGGACGGGGCTTGAACGCATCACCTTCAACGAAACCTTTGACGGCTTTCCGATGTTTTCGCCCGACGGTAAAAAAATCGTCTTCGCATCAAATCGCAATGCCGCCAAACAAGGCGATACCAACGTTTTCATCGCCGACTGGGTGGATTAACATTTCATCAATTCAGAAAGCAAACGGAACCAACGAAAATAACGGAACAGACGGAAAAGGCATTGCGCAAAATTTCCGTTTGTTCCGTTTATTGCGTCTGTTCGGTAATCTGTACCTTCTTCCTGCCTGCACATATCCGACCGGCAAGTGATAATCAAACCTATGTCGATTTCGATTCCTGCGGCACGATGGTGAGCGTCAATTTTTGCGCCTGATTATTGATGTAGCGGACAATCGTTATACCGGCTCTGGTATCGACTTTTTCTTCGGTGAGCATTCGGTGCAGGTCATCAATTCCGGCAATCGGCTGTCCATCGAAAGCGATAATCACATCACCCTCCTGAAGCCCCGCGCGCCGAGCCGGACTGCTTTCTTCGCTCGACACAATCAACACGCCGCTTTCAATTACCAGATTCAATGACCGCACCACGGCGCGCGGCAGCGGTACGACTTGCCCGCCAACGCCTATGTAACTGCGCCGCACCCGACCTTCTTTAATCAATTTGCCGGTAATGAATTTCGCCGTATTGATGGCAATCGCAAATGAAATGCCTTGCGCGGGCAAAATCATCGCCGTGTTGACGCCGATGACTTCGCCGCGCGAGGTCACCAGCGGGCCACCGGAATTGCCGGGATTGAGCGCCGCATCGGTTTGAATGATGTTGTCAATCAGTCGCCCCGAACGCGAACGCAAACTGCGTCCCAGCGCGCTCACTACGCCAGCGGTCACGGTGTATTGAAAGCCGTAAGGGTTGCCGATGGCGATGGCGAGTTGCCCGACCTTCACCTTCTGCGAATCGCCCAAAAATACAGGCACCAGATTGGGCGCGTTGATTCTTACTACCGCCAGGTCTGTGTCGGGGTCATCGCCAATCGGTTCGGCTTCAAAACGCCGCCCATCCGAAAACGCCACATCGATTCGCCTGGCATTATGAACCACATGGCTATTGGTCAGCACAAAGCCATCGGGCGTAAACACAAACCCTGAACCGCTGCCGCCCGAAGGTTGCGCGCCGCGCCGTCCATTGGGTGATGCGTTTCCGGCGTGATGAACTTCGATGTAGACGACCGAAGGATTGATGCGTTCCGCCGCATCGATAACCGCTTTTGAATAAGCATCCAGCAACTCTTCATCCGAAGGATGGGAATCGTTGAATGAATGCGCTTGATTTGCATTATGGTTGTTTGAAATTAGCCTTAATGTTCGTTCCATAGTTTTATAGGGGTTTAAAATATTCGTTGCCGAATTGTTATTTAAAGTTTAAATCAGTCGGCGCGATGAATGCCGGTAAAAGTTCACCCACATCCATCGCGCCGGTTTAAGTTTTAAAATTTAAGCTTATGCCTTGGCAGAAACGCCCGCGTGTTTTTGAATCATCGCTTCAATTGCGCCTTTGCCGACAAACCCGACGATGCGGTCAACCTCCTGCCCGCCTTTGAATAAAATCAAAGTCGGGATGCCGCGAATGCCATAACGCGGCGGGGTGTCCGGGCTGTAATCGACGTTCAATTTCGCGACGTTGAGGTTACCCGCATACTGTTTGGCAACCTCTTCGACGGTGGGCGCAAGCGCCAGACACGGCCCGCACCATTCCGCCCAAAAATCGACCAGTGTGAGTTTCTCTGATTTTAAAACTTCTGTTTCAAAACTGTTGTCTGTAATTTCTTTGATATGTTCACTCATTTTTTTACCTCCGAAAAATCTCTACCATTCATTCTACCGTTGATTCGATGAACGATGAAAGGTGAAGGATGCGTCAGCCATTCACCTGCATCAATCCATCAAAACTTAATTACAATCTTGCCGAAATGTCCGCCGCGCCCCATGAGTTCGTAAGCTGCGGGCGCTTCGTCAAACGAGAAAACTTTATCGACCACGGGGCGCAATTTGTGTAAAGCGATTGCCCGATTCATGGCTTCAAACATCTGCCGCGAGCCGACAAAAATCCCCTGCACGCGCAAGCCGTTCATCAACACTGCGGTTAAATTGACTTCGCCCGCGCCCGCCAACACACCAATCAAACTGATCGTGCCGCCGCGCCTTACGGCTTTGACGGATTTCATAAAGGTGCCCGCGCCGCCGACTTCAACCACCTGGTCAACGCCTCTGCCACCGGTGAGTTTTGCGACCTCTTTTTCCCAATCGGGCGTGGTTTTGTAGTTGATTAAATCATCCGCGCCTAAGTTTTTGGCGCGCGCCAGTTTTTCGTCGCTGCTCGAAGTGATGATGACTCGCGCCCCGGCAATTTTGGCGAATTGCAAAGCGAAAATCGAAACTCCGCCGGTTCCCATCGCTAAGATAGAATCGCCGGTTTTCAAATTGCCCCATTCAATCAACGCGCACCATGCTGTGAGCGCCGCACAGGGCAAGGTCGCGGCTTCTTCATCGGTGAGATGTTCAGGCAAATGCACCACCCCATCTTCATGGAGCGCGACATATTCGGCAAGCACGCCGTCGCGTCCGCCACCAAGGGCAGAGGTCGCGCCTTCGGGAGTTAAATCGCCGCCTACCCATTTTTCAAAAAAGCTATTGCAAACGCGGTCGCCAGGCTTTACGCGAGTGACACCTTCACCAACTGCAATCACTTCCCCGACGCCATCCGAGAGCGGAATTTGCGGCATTTTCAGGCGCGGATTGTAAACCCCTTGCGCGACCATAAAATCGCGGTAATTCAAAGATGCGGCGCGCATCTTGAGCAACACTTGTCCGGGTTTGGGTTGCGGCTCGGCTCGTTCAACCTGAACCAGTCCATCAAGCCCGAATTTTTGAACCTCGTATGCTTTCATTTTCCTTTCCCCTTTGCTGGATATTTTTTCAATCTATACTTCAACACCTGATACGGCGCGCGCCGCTTCGTCAATCTCTTTTCTTGCCAGCCCTTCTTCTCTGTCGTATCGAATGAAGCGCGGCAAAAACATCGCTAACAATGCTGACCCGGCGACGCACAACACTCCGCCTGAAACCACCGACGCCCGCAATCCGAAAAGACTCGCGACGATTCCGGCTTCCGCATTGCCAAGATATGGTCCCGTCGTGTAACTAATCATTTCAATGCTCGCCATGCGCCCGCGTAAATAATCGGGAATCGTTTGATTCCACAGGGTCATTCTGAAAAGCCCGCTAATCATATCGGCGCAGCCCGCGAGCGCCAGAAAAAACAAGCCCAACCACAAATGTTTCGCAAGCCCCGCACCAACAATTGCAAGCCCCCACACGCTTGCCGCAATGGTAATCGCCAAGCCGTGTTTGCGAATTCGCGCAGTCCAACCCGATGTCAATGTCGCACACAATGCGCCAATCGACGGCATCGAATAAAACAGCCCGACTGACGCGCTGCCGTAACTTTCAGCCATCGCCGGAAACAATGCCATCGGCATGCCGAAAAACATGGCATTCAAATCAATCAGGTAAGTGCCGAGCAATTCCTGCCGGCTTCGCGCATAACGCAGCCCATCAATCACCGATTGCAAACTCGGACGGTCAGGGTCTTCCGGCGGCGGCACCGCGCGCATCAGCAACAATGCCGCAAGCGACACTACATAGGTCACAAGGTCAACCCCATAAGCCAGCGCCACGCCGAAACTCGCAGCCAACACCCCACCAACCGCAGGACCCAGAATAAAGCTGAAATTAAATCGCAGCGAATTGAGCGCAGCTACCGCAGGCATAAATTCGGCGGCAACAATTTTCGGCGTTAAGGCTTCCATTGCCGGACGATGCAGAGCGTTCAATGCTGCAAACAATGCCGAAGCCATAAACAACACCCAGACTTTTGGGCTTGCGAGCAAGGAATTGAAAATCAACACCCCGACACAGAGCATCAACCCGACTTCCGCAATCCACAACAATTTGCGACGGTCGAAATAATCTGCAAGCGCCCCGCCGACAAAGCCGAGCGTAAGCATGGGCACAAATTCCGCCACCCCTAACATCCCGACCGCCAATGATGATTTCGTCAATTGATACATTTGAAACGGCAAGACAACGTAGCTCATTGCCGAGCCAAAACCCGAAACCAATTGTCCGGTGAACAACAACCGATAATCGCGTGAAACCCGAAGTGGCGAAACATCCAGCGTCAATGCGCCGATGATGCGTCGCCACTTACTTTTTTTCGTTATGCTCGCGTTCAACATTTATTTCTCAACCATCAGGCGCGATGATTATCAATATTTTCAAGCGTCCCGCTGAGCGCAAATTTGTGAACCGTGTCACTCTTCAGAAAATCATGCGGAAATCCGAGTTCGATTTTGCTCGCTTCATTCAAGCGCGCGATTTGCTCCGGCGTCAGTTCAAATTCAACGCAGGCGAGATTGTCTTGCAGTTGTTCGGTTTTGCGCGCCCCGACAATCGGAATGATGCTGCCGAAACGACTATCTTGTTGACGCAACCAGTTGAGCGCCACCTGCGACGCCGAACGTCCGATTTCATCAGCAATTTCCAGGACTTTTGCAGCAATTTTCAAATCGCTCTCTTTGGCTCCATTAGGAAGTCGCCCGCCGGTGTCAATCTCGCCGCCTTTGTTGTACTTGCCGGTGAGCACGCCGCCGCCCAAAGGACTCCATGCCGTCACCCCAATGTCGAAATGTTGCGCCATCGGAATCAAATCGCGTTCAGGGGTTCGCTGTCTCAAAGAGTATTCGACCTGCAAAGCGATAAACGGCGACCACCCGCGAAGTTCAGCCAGGGTATTGGCTTTCGCAACAATCCAGGCGGGGGTGTCGGATACGCCTGCATAAAGAATTTTTCCGGCTCTGATTAAATCATCAAATGAGCGCATCACCTCGTCAACCGGCGTGGTGAAATCCCAACCGTGCAACCACAACAAATCAATATAATCGGTGTTGAGCCGTTTCAAACTGGCGTTTACGGACTGCACCATATTTTTGCGATGATTGCCACTGAGGTTCACCTCACTGCTTTGATTGTTGAAAGTGTACTTGGTCGCGACCACCCATTTGTCGCGTTCACCGGTGATAAATTCGCCGACCAATCTTTCACTGGAACCGTTGGTGTAGAGATTTGCCGTGTCAATAAAATTGCCGCCTGCCTCTGCATACAAATCAAATTGTTTGCGGCTCTCATCGCGCGCTGCGCCCCATCCCCAATCATCGCCGAAGGTCATCGCGCCGAGACAAATTTCGGCAACCCGCAATCCGCTTTTACCTAGAAGTTTATATCGCATGTTGAAGGTGTCCTTTCTGCTCTCAAAAAATTACCAGGGCATCGGTTCTCTTGCGCTGAAGAAACCGCCGGTTGGCCCATCATCGGGAAGCGTTGCCAACCACACAGGGGTGTCCGCGCCTTCGGCAACCGTTTTGGTTCCGGTGTTGTTGTTGATGTCGGTCGCCGTGTAGCCCGGGTCTGCCGCGTTGATTTTAAGCGGCGTGTTTTTGAACTCTTTGGCAAAACTCAAGGTGATGGCATTGAGCGCCGTTTTCGAGGCATTGTAATCAAGAAAATTTATTCCCGAAAATTCATAACTCGTATCGCTCAATTTCGTCAGCGACCCAAGCCCGCTCGACACATTGACGACGCGACCGGCTTCACTCTTTTTCAAAAGCGGCAAAAAGCTTTGGGTCACGGCAATCACCCCGAAGAAATTGGTTTCAAAAACTTTGCGCACCGTATCGAGCGGCACATCGCTTGGCGGCGTTCCCCAATCATAACCGCCAATGATACCCGCATTGTTGACCAGAATATCGAGTTTGCCAAACTTTTCTTCGACAAACTTTTTCGTCGCTTCAATGGTTTTGCCATCTGTGACATCGAGTTGAACGGCGAGCGCGTCAATGCCTTCGGCGCGAAGTTTATCTGCGGCTTCAGCGCCCCGCGCCTGATCGCGCGCCCCGACTAAAACAGTAATTGATTGTTGCCCAAGTTGTCGGGCGATTTCATAACCGATGCCTTTATTGGCTCCGGTAATTAACGCAACTTTGTTAGTGCTCATCTGATTCTCCTTCGATAAAAAATGGTTCACAGGTTGGGTTAGTTAAAACTGTTTTGAATTTGTGTGTTTCTCCAAACTCTCTTAAACCTGACCGACCCAGCTTGCATCGGCAACGGCTTGCCAACGGGCGCGAATTTTGGCGATTTCTTCTGCGGGAAGCGCGCCGGCTTGCAGACTCGCGGCGTTCTCTTGCCAGCGATGCGGATTAGTAGTGCCGACAATCGCCGTATGCACCGGATGCGAAAGGGTAAATCGCAAGGCAATGGCAATCGCTTCATTGAGCGGCAATTTCAAAAAATCATAATCAAGTTTGACAAGTCTTTCCCAATAGGTGTGGTGATAAGCGTTTGCGGGTTTTTCGCCGGTGCGCCAGGCGGCATTCGCTACCGGGCGTTTGGCGATTACCCCCAAGCCAAGCTCTTGCGCTTTCGGCAACAACAATTCGATGGACTCCTGGTCGGCAATGCTCACAGAAGTTTGCAAGGTATCAAACGCGCCGGTTTCAATCGCAAAGCGCGCATCTTCGCCGTCGCCGCTATAACCGATGTAACGCGCCAGCCCTTGCTCTCTGGCTTCCTGCAATGCTTCAATCGCTTCGCCTTTTTGCAAGACCTCGGCTGAACAACTGTGCAGTTGAATCAAGTCAAGGTAGTCGGTCTGCAAACTCTTCAAACTCTGTTCAATCTGATTGCGAATCCCGGCTTTGCTCCAATCCTGTCGGGTAAAGCCATCGGTCACGCCGCATTTGGTAAACAGGTAGAAATCTTTGCGGCGTCCGGCAACCGCACTGCCGATGAGTTGTTCGCTGACCAGATAAGCCGCCGCGCTATCAATGACGTTCAAACCAGCATCCAGCGCGCTATTTAATAGTTTGGTGACGTTCTCCTGGCTTGCGCTTTCAAAGCCAATTTCCGCGCCGCCAAACCCCAGAACGCTTACTTTCATATCGGTTTTGCCAAATTCTCTGTATTCCATCAGTTTCTCCTTTTAATCATCTCACAATTGTCAACCAGTAAATCGTTAATCAATTAACGAATCTTTAAACGTGTGAGTTTCTCCAAATTTGCAAATCTTCATTCAACGCTTAAAACAATTTTGCCGCGTGTGCGCCCCTGCTTGTTTAACCGGAGCGCCGCTTTTGCCTCGGCAAGCGGGAAAACCTGTTCGACAAAAACTTTCACTTTGCCGGCGTCAATCAATTCGGTAAGCGCTTCAAGTTGCGCGCCGTCAGGTTGTACGCCAACCATCACCGCGCGAACCCCTTGCGCCTCGGCAGCCTGTTCGTCGGGCGGCGCGACTGCCGAAACCAGAATGCCGCCTTTTTTCAACACCTTGAGAGAACGCGCTTGCGTGTCGCCACCGATTAAATCGAAAACCACGTCCACATCGCTCACCGCGTCTTCAAATTTCACGCTGGTGTAATCAATGACTTCGTCTGCGCCCCAGGCTTTAACGAATTCCAGGTTACGCGCCGAGGCTGTACCGATGACTACTGCGCCTTGGGCTTTCGCAAGTTGCACAGCCATCAAGCCGACGCCCCCGGCTGCCGCGTGAATCAAGATTTTCTGTCCCGCCGAAAGTTTCCCTTGAGCCAATATTCCTTGCCACGAAGTCATCGCCGCAACCGGCACGGCTGCCGCCTGAACGAAATCGAGTGTTGCAGGTTTTGCCGCAATATCCGAAGCTTTGACGGCAACATATTCGGCGAACGAACCTTCACGGGAAAAAGTCGCATACCCGTAAACCGCATCACCGGCTTTGAATTTCGTTACACGGCTTCCGACCGCTTCAACAACACCTGCGACATCGACGCCTAAAATGTGCGGCATCAAATGCCCCATCCACCCTTGACCAAAGCCTTCGACCATTTTCCAATCCACCGGATTGACGCCTGCGGACTTGACTTGAATCAACACTTCATCGGTTGCCGGTTGGGGTTTTGCTACCTCTTCGTAAACCAGTCCGTCAATGCTGCCATATTCATGCATCCTCACTGCTTTCATCATTGCCATGAATGTTTACCTTTCATCAATAAAATTTGTTGAACCAATTACGCGACCAACCAGGCTTTCGGTTGTCGGTTGTATAAACGTCAGAAAAATGAGGATAGGGTTGCATTCAACCGGCAATCGCCTCATCAACGAATGGCGTGAAGCGGTTGCCGGTCAAATTCGGAGTACCGCTAAAGAAGGGTTGCTTTCAGGTGAATCGTCGTGCTGGCAAGGGCTTTGGAAATCGGGCAGTTGGTCTTCGCTACGTTTGCGAGTTCCTGAAATTTCGCCTCGTCAATACCTGGCGCTTCGACTTGAGTTTCGAGTTCGATTTGAGTAATCGCAAAACCGCTTTCCAGTTTTTCAAGATGCACTTTGGCATTGGTATGGATGCGGGTTGCGGGGGTGTTATTGTTTGCCAGTTGCGCGGAAAGCGCCATTGAAAAGCAACCGGCATGGGATGCGCCCAATAATTCTTCGGGGTTGGTTCCGGGGCCGTCGGCTGAACGCGCGCGCCAGTCATATGAACCTTCAAATGCGCCGCTTCCAAGTTTGATGCTGCCTTTGCCCTCAAGAAGATTCCCTTTCCATTCGGCTTCTGCTTGTCTTACCGGCATAAATCTTCTCCTTCACTTGCTTAAAATTTAACGCCCTCATGTTATAGCAAGATGTTCGCCGATTGTGAAGAAGGCACTTTCAGGTGCTATAGTTACCAAAAAGAAACTGAGAGAGGTTTGAGTTGATGAAGCGAAGAGTTCCGAAATGTCCGGTCGAATTTACCCTCGCGATAATTGGCGGGCGCTGGAAGGCGCTCATCCTCTATCAACTTTTCTTAGGCGTGAAGCGCTTTTCCCAGTTGCAGAAAATTCTGAAAGGGGTGTCGCAAAAAATGCTCACCCAACAACTGCGCGAACTCGAACAGGACGGCATCATTCACCGCGAAGTTTACGCGCAAGTTCCTCCCAAAGTCGAATATTCGCTGACTGCTTTGGGCGCAAGTCTCAAACCGGTCATTGAATCGATGTGCGAATGGGGCATGATGCATGGCGTCAGCAAATCCGAAAACACCTCGTTCAGTTTGCCAACACCCGAAATCGCCAACGAAGAAGCGGTTTACATCACAACCGCTTCCAATGAGCAGGTCATCGCTCACAAAAAAGTTTTAACCGCGTCGCAAAGCGAAAAATCCCTGCCCGGAGATTAACTGCGCCTTTATCTGCTTCCCGAAATAAAATGAACCGAGCACTGGCAATTCATCGGTGTTTGCATGTAACATACAGGTCGCGATTAGCCCGATAACAAACTACTCAATAAATATTCCAATAAATAAATGGACAAACTAAAAGGAGGATTGGATGGGCAATACTAACGCAACTCAAGGCGCGACCAGTAATGGTCACTTGAACGGTCACGCCGCAACGACTCCCAAAGATGGTGGGAAGTTGATTGTTTTAACTGCCCCGCTTACGGAAACCATCGATCACGCAGGCTATTTCATTCAAATGAGTATGGCATCTTTGCCCATCTGGCTCGAAGGCATTCTCAATAAAAAATACCCGACCTGGCGTGATGTTGAATACAATGACGACGGCACCGCGCGTTATATGCCCGCAGGCGTCCGAGTGTTGGAAAAATCCATTTCACGGTGGTTCAAAGCGGATGATATTGCCTGTTGTTACCCGCAGGATTTGGATAAATTCATCGGCGAAAACACCCGCGTGGTTGCCGTATCGACGCATAACCCCTTGGGGGTTACCTTTGCCGCCGGGGTTTACACTTCGATTTTCGGTTCATCGAAAGAGCCTATCAATTCACATTACTCAAAAGACATGTTTGCCAAAATTAAAGGCAGCCCCTTTCGCGATCAATTCAAAGTAATCGTCGGCGGTTCGGGCGGCTGGCAAATCATTCAAACCGACACTTATGAAGAACTCAGCATCGATTGTGTCGTCGAAGGGCGCAGCGAATCCACAGACGTTTTGGATTTATTCAACAAAGCGATTGCCGGTGAAACGTTGCCGCGTCAGGTTGATGTCGTGCATCCGAAAGACCGCAACGAAATTCTTTTCCCCGATAAACGCACAACCTTCGGCGTCGTCGAAATGACTACGGGTTGCGGGCGGCGTTGTCAATTTTGCGTTCCCGATTTGAATCCGCAAATCGATATGCCGAAAGACAAAATCATGGATGCGGTGCGCGCCAACGTTCGCGATGGCAATAAGCAAATCAGCTTAGCCACCGAAGATATGTTCATCTGGGGACAGGTGCATACCGACACGCCTTTCTATTTTCCGAATCGCGAAGCCTTGCTCGATTTATATTCCGACATCGTCAACACGCCGGGCGTTGAACAACATGTGCTGAGCCATTCAACCATCGCCCCTGCGGTCGTTGACCCGCTGTTGATTAAAAAGCTTTCGGAAATTCTCCTCGATAAAAGTCCGATTCATTTGCCGATGCTCAGCACGCATCCCTTGAAAAAAGCGCTCACCCCGCTCATTGGTCTCGAAACCGGCTCGGTGCGCATGGCAAAGCAGGTGATGCCGAGCAAAGGGGTGCCCTTTTCGGTTGAAGATTGGCCCTCAGTGTTCATCGAAGGCTTGCGGGTGTTGAATGAAAATAACTGGTTTCCGGCAGTCACTTTGATTGTTGGCAATCCCGGCGAAACCGATGAAGATGTCATGGCGACATTGGATTTGATTTATGAAGTCGAGCGGCGCGGGCAATTCGCGTTCTTCATTCCTTCGATATTCACGCCGCTGCACGACACCCGCATGCAGGATAAAGAGGGCGTCAAAGAGACCATGCAGCTTACGCCTTTGCAATGGCAGTTGATTATGAAGTGCTGGAAGATGAATCTGCGTCCGGGTCAATACAGTTGGTGGGCACCAACCGCCTGGCGCGTCGGCGCGTTGGGGTTATGGGCGTGGAAACTCAGAAAGACCAACGGGCCGGGATTCAAATGGCCGCTGTTTATGTTTTCAAGCGCCATCCCGGAATGGCTGATGGATAAGATGGGTAAAATTTATGTTGGCAAGCCATTGAAAACCAAAACCCGCAAAGAACTTCTGGCAACCATCAAAACGCATCAATGGAAATACCTGCGCGAAGACAACGGCGATTTGCCCGAAGGTTTTTATGAACAACTGGTCGCCGAACCCAAAGCGGCAAAGGCTTTGCCGGTGCTTTCGGTAGGCGATTGAGTCAAGGCTCAAGCAGATTTCGTATTGCTCACTCAAATAAATTTTGTTTCGTTGAACAAGCGGTCTGAGACCAGCGAAGGGCGCGGTCAAAGACCGCTTGTTCAACGCTGGAGAAACAAAACCCGGTAATAAAAATGGCGGTCTCTGACCATCATTCGACAGGTGATACCTTAACCGGCAACGAAAGCCGCTTCGAGCGCCAGATGGCGATTGATATTGCGGGCGAGGTTTTGCAAAACCCCTTCCAGTCGTTCGACAAAATGGCTGATTTGCTCAAACGAAGACGCATCGGCAATCCGTTTCAATCGCTCGGCAATGTCAGCGTTGGTAAGCGAGTCAATCGCTTTACCCGATTTCAGATAAAAAATATCCTGCAATAAAATCAGCATTAAATCGGTCTGCTTTTCAAACTCCGGTTTGTCGAGTTTGCGCCCCAGATGTTCCGCTGCCGCAAGCAACCGAATGGCATCGTGGGTCACGAGTTGCGCTTCGATAATTTCAAGCGCCGCCTGCCGCGCTTCGCGATATTCACCCAAATCGATTTCCAGGGCGCGCCCGATGCTGCCGCGCGCCAGCCGCGCCAGCAGTCGGGTTTCTTCCATTGGGCGTTTGTAGTTGGCTTTCAAAAAGGCTTCCAACTCCTGATAAGTTAGCGGCGCAAAGTTCAACATCTGACAACGCGAACGAATGGTCTGCAACAGCGCATAAGGTTTTTCGGTAATTAAAATGATGAGCGAGGTGTCGGGCGGCTCCTCCAGGGTTTTCAAAATCGAATTCGCGGCTTGCTCTTTCAAGCGTTCGGCTTCATCAATAATGAAGACGCGACGGCGACCTTCAAAAGGTTTGAAGTATGCCTCTTTTGACATTTCACGGGTTTGCTCAATTTTGATAAATTGCCCGTCGGGCACGATGATTTTCACATCAGTAAAATCGCGCGCCGCAAATTTACGACAATTCAAACACCCGCCGCAGGAATCGCCGCCAACCGGTTGTTCACAATTGACCGCCTGTGCCAGCGCCATCGCAAATTGATGTTTGCCGATGCCGCGCTCACCCGCGAAAATTAACCCTTGCCCGATGCGCCCGTCACTCACAGCCCGCATCAACAACTCTTTTATGCGTTCGTTGCCAACCAGAGAAGAAAATTTCATGTACAAGAATCCAGGAGTCAGAAATCAGAAGTCAGAAGTATAGACGATGCGCCTTTAGTTGAGAATGAGGTTTATCTTTAAAATTTAGCCAATCGAATTATTCTGACTTCTGGATTCTGACTCCTGACTTCTGCTTTTCCGCGTGCTAATCTTGCGTCTATGCTCAAAGACCTCTTGAAAACGCGACTTGCAAAATGGAAACGGCTCGAAGATTTAACCGGACGCGCCTCGAAATACCGCTTAACCAACCTATCGGGCGAAGAGGTGCGCGAGTTCGGACAACTCTATCGTCGCACGGCGGCGGATTTGGCGATTGCCCGCGAAGAGGTGCGCGATCAACGCCTGGTGAATTATTTAAATCATCTGGTCGCCCGCGCGCACGGCGCGATTTATCGCAGCGAGTCATCGGGCTTTGGCGTCTTCAAAGATTTTTTTCGTTACGAATTTCCTGCCGCCTTCCGTCAGGCATTTGGCTATATCCTCACTTCGTTTCTGATTTTTTTATTCACCACGGCGTTCGGTTTTGGCGTGAGTTTCCTCGATGAGCGGTTCACCGAAAAGACTTACCCGGATTTGCGCCGCAAAATTATCAATCACGAAAATTGGACAGCGAGCCTCAACGAAGGCAATAAAAACCCGATATTCGCAACCGCAATTCAAGCCAATAATATTCAAGTTACTTTCATAGCCTTTGCGGGCGGCGTGACGGCTGGGCTATTGACGCTTTACGTGATGGCGAATAACGGCTTGATGTTCGGCGTCGTGATGGGGCTTTGTCTGAAATATAAATTTACCGATGTGCCGATTTTCGTTAGCGCCCACGGAGTCATCGAACTCACCGCGATTTTTATATCGGGCGGCGCGGGTTTACTGATCGGCAAAGCGATGTTGATGCCCGGCGATATGCGGCGCATTGATGCGCTGGTGACCAACGGATTATTGGCAATTAAACTGATTCTGGGTTGTGTGCCGATGTTACTGGTCGCAGGTCTCATCGAAGGTTTTCTTTCACCGGCGCCGGTTTCGCCTTATTACAAATTTGCGGTTTCAATGATGAGCGCCATTTTTTTAGTGGTCTATTTCCTCAAGCCCGACCGTCGTGAAGCAGCAGGCAGTGCCCGTCCGTAATGCGGTAGCGAGTATTTTGCGGTAGCGTGATTGTCAGTACCGCCTGTGGTAGCGGGCGGGTTTGAATTATGTGGAACGACACAGATACCCCTTTAGCCTATCTCATCACATTTCGCTGCCATGGAACTTGGCTGCATGGGGACTCACGTCGCTCAACAGACCGTTTCCATAATCGTTACCAATCGCCTTTTATTTCACCCAACAAACAATGGGAAAAGTACAATAAGCAAATTCTAAAAGGTGAACCTGTCACATTAGATCCCAGTCAACGAAAGTCTGTGGAGTTTGCTATTCGAGAGACCTGTGATTTACGCAAATGGTCGCTCCTTGCAATTAATGTTCGCACCAATCATATTCACCTTGTTGCTTCAATTGGAGAGTTAAAACCCGAACTTGCACTTAACGCTTTGAAAGCTAATGCAACGCGGCAAATGCGCCAAGATGGATACTGGCAACGGCAATGTAGTCCTTGGGCAGACAAAGGAAGTAAACGATATTTGTGGACTGAGAACAGCGTCGAACGAGCTATTGACTATGTCATTAACGGACAAGGTGATGTGCTTCCGGAATTTGACTGAAGTACCCGCCCGCTACCGCAGGCGGTACTGACTTCTCCGTCCGCTCAAGCAGGCGGTACTGACAAATTCTTATTTGGAGAATATATGCCAAACGTCATTTTTGAAACGCAGGATTCTATTGCTATTGTGACCATCAACCGCCCGCAGGTTCGCAACGCGGTTGATTCCGACACCGCGATTGAACTCTTTGACGCCTTTGCCAAATTCGACGCCGACGATTCATTGAATGTCGCAGTGTTTACCGGCGCAGAGGGCGTCTTTTGCGCGGGCGCAGATTTGAAAGCGGTTGCCGGAGGCGACAAACGCGACAACGATGAGCACAGCGAACTCGCGCCGATGGGACCAACCCGAATGCGGCTCACGAAACCGGTGATTGCGGCGGTTGAAGGCTTCGCGGTTGCGGGCGGTTTGGAATTAGCCCTGTGGTGCGATATGCGTGTGGCGGCGCGCGACGCGATATTTGGCGTTTATTGTCGCCGCTTCGGCGTGCCGCTCATTGACCTCGGCACGATTCGTTTGCCGAGGCTTATCGGTCATAGCAATGCGATGGATTTGATTTTGACGGGCCGCGGCGTAACCGGTGAAGAAGCTTTGAGAATGGGACTCGTCAATCGTCTGGTTGAAAGCGGCGAAGCTTTAGCTGAAGCCATCAAAGTTGCTCAACAGATTGCCGCCTTTCCGCAAGCCTGTATGCGTTCGGATAGACAATCGGCTTATGAGCAGTGGGATTTGAGTTGGGACGAAGCCATCAGAAACGAATTCACCCTCGGTAAAGCGATTCTCGATTCCGGTGAATCGGTGGCGGGCGCTCGACGTTTCGCGCAAGGCGAAGGCAAACACGGAACGTTTAAGTAAAAGGCAAAAGGCAAAAATCAAAAGGCAAAAGTAAAAAGTTGAGGAAGTAGTCTCTAACCACTCAAATTGCACAAGCGGTCTCTGCCAACAATTAACAGGTTGAGCAAGCGGATTGCATTCTTGCCTGATGGTTGCGATAGGCATATGGCTTGAAGCGCAATTCAAATTTTTATTTATTCAATTGAAACCCCATGAAAGAAATTCCCGAAGGTTTTGTTCTGTTCAATCGTCCGAGTCCGTTCATCCATACACTCGGTCCTGTCTACATCAAAAAAGAGGACGAATACGCAGTCATCGGTTTACGCATTGAAGAAAAACATGCGAATACGCGCGGCATCGCGCATGGCGGCGTGCTGGCATCGCTTGCCGACATTGCGCTTGGTTACAATCTGGTCTTTTCAACCATGCCGCCGCGTTCACTGGTGACGGTTAATTTGACGGTTGATTTCATCGGCAGCGCAAGAAACGGCGATTGGGTCGAAGCCCGCGTTGAAATTCAAAAGAAGGAAGGTCGAACGGCTTTTGCGAGCGCCTGTTTAACGGTTGGTAAAAAACAGATCGTTCGCGCCAGCGGTATTTTTTTGATGGGCAAACCGTTTGAGGTTCACGATTAATTGCAAAGCTGTTCGCTAAGTTGAGCAAAGGTTCTTCGTTGGTCAGAAACCCTCATTCAACAGGTTGAGCAAGCGGTCTCTGACCGCGCCTGTCGTTAGTCTGATTAAGAATTCCCTTATTAAGGAAACTTAATACATGGTTTTTAGCCACAATGTTTTAAGTTCATTGATAAGATCGTTTGCTAATTGAAGCCTCAGAGAATTGTGGCAAATAATAAGTTCATTTGGTAAATCACAAAAAATTGCAAAAGGCTTGCCTCGATAAAAGCACGCAACTCCACCAACTAAGACCTCTGGAAATTTTTCATAACCATTGTCCTTTACTGCAAAATCGGGACTCTCAGCAATCTTTAAGATGAATTGCACAACACGTTGTCGCCATTGTTCATAATCTGAAATTGAGTTGTCTATTCCTTGAATTATAGTGGTTGTTCCACCGGTAAATACCCAATCTGCCAAGTCCAACTCCTTTACTTACCTTCCATTATTGAATGCAAAATTCTTTTCAGATCGAGCAAGCGGTCTCTGACCGCGCCTGTCGTTATTGCGCATCATTCACTTCACGGTACGCATAAATCGTGACCTTGATGCTTGCGCCGATTCCGGCAACTCGTTGGAGAGTAGCGGCGCTGATTTCGGATTCAAAATTGAATGGGGCGATGCCGCTCTCATATCCGATATCCAGGATTCGCGAACCACAGGCATCCCAAATTTCCCGAACTTCTTCGGGAAGGCTTTCAACCAGCAAACAAAAATTTTTAATCGTTGTCTCCGGGTCTTTTTCAAGTCCACTAGCTGTCAATTCAAAAGCAGCGTGACGGCATTCACCTATTTCACCGTGATGTAAAACCAGAACACGATCACCGAATGCTTCCACGATTGGCGAGAGATCATCTTTTGAATCAATCACCAAATCTGTGTTCAGGTAACCGGTTTCCATACTTATATTTTTTGAACGCTGCTTTCATAAGCGCAATTCACTTCTGCCCTTTGATTTTTGCCTTTTGCCTTTCCTATAACAGCCCACGTTCTTTAACTTCGAGGTACTTGTTCACTAATGAAATCGAAAGCTGGCGGGCGGGAACATCAAGTGCAAGACCACCGGCGTGACGAATGCGTGAGAGGGCTTCTTCGCGTTGTCTTAAAATCTCTTCAGCAACGCCCTGTTCATAGACCTCGGATGATTTCGCGGGCACCGTGCGCACCAGTTCACGCAGGTCGGTATCGCCAATCGTCACAATCAACGGCAAATGGCGCGGGATGAGTTTCGACGTATGAGTTAAAAGCTCCGCAGAGGCTTCGCGGTCAACTAGGTCGGTTAAGATGACGACCAGCGAACGCCGCTTACAATTGCTGCTGAAAAAATTGAACGCCCGCGTGTAGCTCGGTTCAACAAGCTGCGGCTCCAGATGATAAAGCGATTCCAGCAGGCGATTGAGTTGGTCGTGCCCTTTGCGCGGCGGCAGATAATCAATCACCTTTCGCGAAAATGCCAAAAGCCCGATGTTATCGCCGCCTGATGCGGCTACGTAGGCGATAGAGAGCGCGGCATTGATGGCGTGATCTAATTTAGAAAGTTTGCCGATGCGCGCCGTCATCAACCGCCCGGTGTCGAGCACGATGACAATATTTTGACTGCGCTCGATGGTATATTGCCGGGTGATGAGTTTGCCGCGCCGCGCGCTTGCTGCCCAGGAGATATGGCGAATCTCATCGCCAGTCACGAATTCGCGCATGGATTCAAACTCGCGCCCCTGCCCTTTGAGTTGCATACGGCGAATGCCGGGGTCTGGGCGACGATTGCGATGCGCGTACAATTCATTTTTTTTTGCTTCACGAATGTTGGGATAAACTTTGACATCGCTTGCCGTCGGATAGCTGTATTGCTTCCACAACAGTCCAAGCTTTGAGCGAAACCTGAGAGCCGTATTGCCAAATTCGTATTTGCCGCGTGTCGTTGGCAGCAGTTCATATTTCCAGGTGCGCGCGCGACCAGGCGGCACCGTAAGCACGGCGATGCGCGGACTTACCAGTTCCATCTGCGCCGGGTATTCGTCCTTTACAATGAATTTCACCGGACGGCGCGTACGATTGCGAATTTTAACGGCAACCGGATTTTCCGCGCCCATCGCAAACCGTTCATCCATCTCGCGCTCAATTTGAAAATCCTTGCCGCTTTCGGAAATGAAATAATCCAGACTGGCAAGCAAAAAAAGTATGGCGTCATAGAGAATCGTCAAATAGAGCGCCCCGCGATTTATCCAGCCAAGCGACAAGAGCGCAATCCCTAGCGCGAGCAGATAAAAAAATAAATTGGTAAAAACAAAATTCAGCATCAGTAGTCGGTAGTCAGTAGTCGGTAGTCAGTCGTCAGTAGTCAGTAGCAGCGTTGCCTCGAAACCGGCTACAGGAGCCAATTTCAAAAGCTTCGTTTTCTGCTACGGACTACAGACTACGGACTACGGACTCTTAAAGCCAATAATCCCTGTGCGGCAGATACTGGTCGTTGATGTGTCCGTGTTGCAAAGCCGCGAGCAACTCCAAGACTTTATCAAATCGCGAGATGGTATAAATTGCCGCGCTCACCTGATAGGGCGTAAAAATCGTTTCGCGTAAACTGAGAACTTCTTTGGCGCCAATCCAGATTTCGCCGTCTACTTCTTCCGTGTTCAAAACTGTCGGCATCTCGCCGATGATTTCATAGGCGAAGGTTTTCATATGATAGACCGGCCCGGCTTTCGGGTTGGTGTAAATGTCTCTGAGCAAAGCCAGACCTTCGGGATGAATCTCAACGCCGATTTCTTCGCGCACTTCGCGACAGGCGGTAACCTGTATGTCGCCGTCAGTTTCATCAACCCGCCCGCCGGGAAAAACAAAGGCGCCGGGATAATAACGAAAATGCGCCGGACGTTTATTCAAATAGACTTCAATCCCCTGCGCGGTATCTCGCACCAACGCTACCGCTGCCGCAGGAATCGGAGAATTGCAGATTGCAGATTGCGGATTGCGGATGGTTTGCGATGGCTCCGGCGAATTTTCGTTTTTATCAACTTCTTCTTTATTCATTTGTATTTCAGGCAATGTATTCAATTCATCGTTTACCGATTAGGTTGTGAATTGAAACATAAAACAAAAAGCAAGATAGTTCTCGCAATCGGCAATTCGCATTTCGCAAGCCGCAATTATCGCGGAACTTCGATGCCTGAAATCACTTCGTCGAGAACTTCGTCGGCTGACGTGCCTTCGATTTCGGCTTCCGAACGCAAGACCAGGCGATGGCGAAGGACGGGCTTGGCAATCTCTTTCACATCATCGGGGGTGACGAATTCGCGCCCGCGAAGCGCCGCCAGGGCTTTCGAGCAGAGCAACAACGCGACACAGGCACGCGGGCTTGCGCCCCAAGTGATGTTTAATGCCGAACGTGTGGCGCGCACAATTGACACGATGTAACGTTGAATGCCGTCTTCGACAGTTACCCCTCGCACCTGCGAACGCGCTTGCAAAAGCAGCGCCGGGTCTTGCAGCGGAATGATGTTTACATCTTCAAGTCTTCGCGCATTAAATCCCGCGTTCCAGTTGGCGACGACTTGCACTTCCTGCAACTCTTCAGGGTAATTCACCAGAATCTTCAATAAAAATCTGTCGAGTTGGGCTTCCGGTAACGGATACGTCCCTTCGTATTCAATCGGGTTTTGTGTCGCCAGTACCGTAAACATCGGCGACAGTTTGTGCAGCTCGCCGTCAATCGTCACCTGGCGCTCTTCCATTGCTTCAAGCAGCGCGGCTTGGGTCTTGGGCGGTGTGCGGTTGATTTCATCTGCAAGCAACAGGTCGGTAAAAATCGGCCCATAGCGTAGATTAAAAGTCGAAGTCGCCATGTTGAAAATATTGGTGCCGGTGACATCCGCAGGCATCAAGTCGGGCGTGAATTGAATGCGCCCGAAATGCAAACCGATGATGCGCGCCAGGGTTTTAACAATCAAGGTTTTCGCAGTGCCCGGCACGCCTTCAATCAAAGCGTGCCCTTCGGTTAAGAGAACGATTAAAATTTGTTCGAGTACGTGGTCTTGTCCGACGATGACTTTGTGAATTTCGCGTCTGATGTGTTCAACGAGATGGTTTACGTACAATGCGCTTGCCCTCCGAATTTTTTGCAGTCCCAAGCATAATGATTCAAAGCCTGAGTCGCAATTGAAAGCGAATTTTTCTTGATGGGGATTTGCAGTTGCCTAGCCCGGTGTCCGGCTATGAAAAATTTATGAAAGAATCAGTAACCGAAAATCCGCGAAAGGTGACCGGGCTAAAATTTCAACCGGGGTTTTCCGGCGGATATTGCGGATTGAGCCGATAGGCGCAAATTATCCGCTGCATCTGTTGGAAAATTCAAACCGGTTTATAGACCGGCGGTTTGCGATTCGAGAATTCCAAACTCAATCTTCGGTTGAACAGTTTAAATCAAAGATTTTCCCTCACATCTGCTCACAGGTAGGCTTAATTGCTCAACAGCTTTTCGCCAATACAGAATTTCAACAGCTGAACTTCACCTGTTTATAACTTTTACCGGCGTTTTATCAATGAGACATTTTACTTAACGTGAAACTTTAACTTACCCTTTTGAATTATTCAAAAGAAAATACTTGCAAGACGTCATAAAAGCTGCTACAGTCCTCACCTGTCAGCAATATCGAATCCCTCTTCGGTTCTATTGCCCTAATTTGCCCTAATAGTTTTTTCAATATTCAAATAATTTCAGCCACCTTATTTGGGAACAGGTAGGCTGCGAGTCTAAATCATGATTAAGTTTGGGACTTCGGGTTGGCGTGCAATCATCGCCGACGAATTCACCTTCGTCACTGTAAGACGGGTCACACAAGCGATTGCCAATTACTTGCAAGCCAACGCCACAAGCAAGCAAATTATTGTTGGCTGCGACACGCGGTTTATGGCAGAGGTGTTTGCCGAAGAGTGCGCCAACCTGCTTGCGGCAAACGGATTTGAAACTTATCTGTGCGATAGACCGACGCCGACTCCGGCAATCTCATATGCGATTCGCGCAAGCGGCGCGGCAGGTGCCATCAATTTCACGGCGAGCCACAACCCGCCGCAATATTGCGGCATGAAATTTTCGACTCCCGATGGCGCACCGGCGCTGCCGGAAGTTACCAAACAAATCGAACAAGAAATTAGTAAGCTCGAAGGCACAGAGATAGCGAAACCTGCAAAGGGCAACGTTAAGTCGCTTTCATTGGTTGATGATTATTTGAAAGAGATTGCCGCCAAAGTCGATTTGCAGGCGATTGCTGCGGCGGGCTTGCGCATCGCTTATGACCCGCTTTGGGGCACAGGTCGCGGCTATTTGAACAAAGCTCTTGCTGATGTTGGTTGCGATGTGAAGATGTTGCATGATTGGCGCGATGTCTATTTTGGCAATCGCAGCCCCGAACCCGACGCAGAAAATATCGAAGAGCTAAAGCATGAGGTAATCACCGGCGGCTACAACATCGGGTTATCGACGGATGGCGACGCCGACCGTTTCGGCATTTTAGACCGTGATGGCGCCTTCATCTTACCGAATCTGGTGATTGCATTACTGGCGGATTACTTAGCCGAATCGCGTGGTTGGACAAATGGTGTGGCGCGTTCGGTGGCGACCACCAATATGGTTGACCGGGTGTGTGCCAGGCGCGGCATTCCGGTTATTGAAACGCCGGTCGGATTTAAATTCATCGGGCAACTGATTAACGACGATAAAATTTATCTCGGCGGTGAAGAGAGCGCCGGGCTTTCGATTCGCGGGCATATCCCCGAAAAAGACGGCATTCTCGCGTGTTTATTGGTAGCCGAAATGGTCGCCAAACGCGGTACGACGATTCAAGCGATGCTTGAAAAAATTTATACGGAAGTTGGCAAGTTGGTGAGCAAACGCATCGGTGTAAAACTGACGCCGCAGTTGCAACAGGCTTTGCCGGAAAAACTCGCCAGTGCGCCCGAAGATTTCGGCGGGCGGCGAGTCAAAGAAATCAATCGTGTGGATGGTGTGAAATTTATTTTTGATGATGATTCGTGGATGCTGATGCGCCCATCGGGAACCGAACCGCTGGTGAGAATTTACGCAGAAGCAGAAAGCGAACAGGATTTGGAGGTGCTCATTGGGACAGGCAGTCAATACATTCTTAGCTAGTCGAGTGGATACGCTGGTTGGCGCGAGAGCCGATAAAATAGCGCGCAAACGCCGCATGACGGATGCCATCATTATCATGATTATTTTAGCGGTGTCGGCGATTTGTCTTTCGTTCTATGCACGAACCAGTGCCGAACTTGCTGCCGCTAAAGCCAAGCGCCAGGCGTCAAGCGAAAAGATCGAAGCCTTAAAAATTCAAAACGAGCGGCTGGAACGCGAGATTCGCGCCTTGCAATCTGACAAGAAAAAGATTGAAGAGTTTGCGCGTCACTATCTCGGTTTAGTTCGCGCCGGTG
Source organism: Acidobacteriota bacterium (assembly GCA_040754075.1). NCBI lineage: Bacteria > Pseudomonadati > Acidobacteriota > Acidobacteriota bacterium. Next base: position 375,325 of record JBFMDH010000002.1, on the reverse strand, counting down.
ATGTGGTGGTCAAAGTCGAATAAGAACAACTGAATCACCCGGTTCAGATTATTTCTTTCAAAGCGATTCAATAAAATCCAATAATTCCCGATTAAATTCTTCAGGCGTTTCCAGGTTCGCCAGATGTCCTGAGCGTTCAATCACACGCAAGGTTGAATGAGGTATGCCGCGTTGAATCAATTCGGCTTCGGCGGGCGGCGTGAGTTTATCTTCCGTCCCGACAATCACCAGCGTCGGGCAATCAATCTGCGAAAGTAAATCCGTGGAATCGCAGCGCGCCGCCATGCCGCGTTGCGCTGCGGCGATGCCATCGGGTGAATTCGCCGCCTGCATCGCATGCACGCGCTTTACAAGTTCGGGGTTACTCGCAAGTGTGGTGTCACCAAGCAGTTTCGGCGTCGTTTCATCAGCGATTGCTGCCGAGCCTTCGCGTTCGGCTTTTTCTGCCGAGCGCAACCGACTGGCGCGCGCTTCATCGGTGTCTGCGGTGGCGCGGGTGTCGGCAAAGACCAGAGCCTGCACCGCCTCTTTGAATTCTCTATAAAACGCAAACAGCACATAGCCGCCCATCGAAAGCCCGACGAGCACAGCTTTTTCGATTGCCAGTTGTCGCATCAATTCGTGAATATCTGCCGCCATCTGTTCCATGTGCGATGTGCCCTGCACGACATCAGACGCGCCAAAGCCGCGCAAATCCACAGTGATGACGCGATATTGATTTTTGAGCGCAGCAACCTGCGCGTCCCACATGGTTTGATTGAGCGCAAAGGCGTGGATAAAAATTATCGGCGTTCCCTCGCCTTCATCACGATAATCAAGATTGATATTGTTGATGGCAATTTTCATGCGTTCACCTTCAATGATTTTTTTGCAAAAACTTTTGAGATAGTAACAGAAGCGCAAAGGTTAAAACACCAAGGGCGCGAAGACCACGAAGATTTGCTGAATCATCAGTGACGCGCTGCGTTTCAAATACCGCAGTCGCTGTCAGTTCGTTGTTTATTCGTTTCGTGTCTTTGGTGCCCCTGGTGTTAAGAACTTTCAGAAAGTTCTCGCCACGAGGTCACAATTTATGCAACTGCTCTTGAAAATAATCGCGCCATTCAACAGGCAAAGCTTCGACTTGAACGGCTCGACGCAGCAATTCCACATTGTATTTTTGCGTTGCATAAAGGCGTGTGATGTCACGCACGCGAACCTCATTTTTATCGCGTTCAAGCAATTCAATTGCATCGCCCGCGCCGAGTTCGCCTTCTTCAATCACCGAAAAGTAGATGCCTGAACGTTCGCTTTGCATAAAGCGTTTGATGATGTCATTGCGCCCGAATTTCGCAGCCAGTTTGTAACAAGGCATACGCGGTTGCGTCACTTGCAACAACGCGGAACCGATTTTAAAGATGTCGCCGATATTCGTATCAGCTTCAACCAGCCCTTCCGTGGTGAGGTTTTCGCCAAAACCCCCAAACGCTAATTCCATTTCCGCGAGTTCCCTTTTCCAGAATTCATAATGCTCTGCCCCGTAGGCATAAACCGCTTTATGCACCCCGCCATGTACAGTTAAATCGGCTTGCCGGTCGCCATCCAGATTATGCCGTCGCACGCCAACTCGCCCGGCAATCGGTTCTTTAAAAATGCCCGTTAAAATCGTTTGCCCATCAACCGTGATTTCTCTGGGTTGTCCGACATTGACTGAAATTATTTTCATTGGATATGCCTTCCTACACGCAAGTCTTGCACAGCGATTACACAAATGACTTTCTACAAACTATAATTTCGCCTCGCATTGAATATATTCCAAATGCCATCCAAGGAGACGAAATTATGCAGGTCAATGAACTTTATAACACGCTTGCAAATGAACTCGAAAATATCAAAGCCGCCAAGACCTTCAAATACGAAGTGCCGCTAGAGAGCGAACAAGGCGGCACCGTCACAGTGGGTCATGAAAATGTCGTGATGCTGGCATCGAATAACTATCTGGGGCTGGCGAATCATCCCAAAGTTAAAGAAGCCGCGCATCGCGGGCTTGATGAATGGGGATACGGCTTAGCGTCGGTTCGTTTTTTATGCGGCACCGAGCCGATTCATTTTGAACTCGAACGCCGCATCGCGCAGTTTGTCGGTTGTGAAACGGCGATTTTGCATTCGTCATGTTTTGCCGCCAACGAAGCGTTTTTCTCGGCGCTTCTTGCCAACGATTTCGGTGAACAGAATTATCAAGACGCGATTTATAGTGATGCGCTCAATCACGCAAGCATCATCGATGGCATACGCCTTTGTCGAATGATTGCCAAACCGACGGTTTCACGCCCCTATCGCCATAACGACCTTGAGCATTTGAAACAGATGCTCGAAGAAGACCGCGATAAAAATTACCGCATCAAAATCATCGTCACCGACGGCGTCTTTTCAATGGAAGGCGAACTCGCGCACCTGCCGGAACTGGTCAGCATCGCTAAAGAACATCAAGCATTACTTGTCGTTGACGAATCGCATTCAACCGGCGTGCTCGGTAAAACCGGACGCGGCACACCCGAAGAACAAAATGTGCTCGGCGAGATTGATGTCATCACCGGGACATTTGGCAAAGCCCTCGGCGGCGCATCGGGCGGATTTATTGCCGGTCGCAAAGAATTGATTGAATTTCTCAGGCAGAAATCGCGTCCTTATACATTTTCAAATACCATGCCGCCATCGGTGGTTGCCGGTTCGATTGCCGCGCTCGATTTAATCGAAAGCGATTTTTCCATCGTCAAACAATTGCAGGATAACACCGCCTATTTTCGCAAAGAGATTGTCGATCTTGGTTTCACTATCATCGAAGGTACGCATGCGATTGTGCCGATCATGCTCGGTGAAGCTGCCATCGCGCAGGACATGAGCCGCGAACTACTCCCCGAAGGCGTCTACATCAAAGGGCTGTGGTATCCGGTGGTTCCGAAAGGCGAAGCCCGACTTCGCGCCCAGATTTCCGCCGCTCACACCCGCGACGATTTAGACCGCGCGCTTGCGGCATTTCAAAAAGTCGGCAAACGCATGGGGGTGATTTAATTTCTCAAGGAATACCAAATGAAATTAAGGCAAAAGGCAAAAGGCAAAAGGCAAAAGGCAAAACCGGATTTATGCAAGCTTGCGGTTTGCTTTTCGCTTGTTTACATCCTGTTTATCCCATCTATCTCTGTTCATTTCGCGCAATCGTTCAATGTGCCGTTTAAACAATTTCAACTCGAAAACGGTTTGCGCGTGGTGCTTTCGGAAGACCACGCGGCTCCGGTTGTCGCCGTAGCGGTTTATTACGATGTCGGGTCGCGCAACGAAGTTAAAGGGCGTTCGGGGTTTGCGCACCTTTTCGAGCATATGATGTTTCAAGGTTCGGAAAACATCGAAAAAGCCGGGCATTTCAAATATGTCGAAAATAACGGCGGTTTTTTGAATGGTTCGACGCACACCGACTACACCAACTACTACGAATTTCTGCCATCCAATCAATTGGAAATGGCTTTGTGGCTGGAATCCGACCGCATGCGCAGTTTGAAAATTACGCCCGCCAATTTGCAGAATCAAAAAGAGGCGGTTAAGGAAGAGAAACGTTTGAACGTGGATAATCAAGCGTACTGGCCGGCGCTGACAAAGATGGACGAAGCGATTTTCAAAAACTGGGCAAACGCCCATTCGACCATCGGTTCAATGGCAGACCTCGACGCCGCAACCATCACCGATGTGAAGAATTTTTTCAAAATCTATTACGCGCCGAATAACGCGGTGCTGGCGATTGCCGGTGACATTGATTTGGCACAGGCGGAAACGCTGGTGCGCAAATATTTTTCAACCATAGCGAAACAACCCGCGCCGCCTGCTGTCGATGTCACGGAACCTTTTGAAACCGTGTTGCAAAAAAACCTTGCCGAAGACACGCACGCCGAAACCCCTGCGATTGCCATTGCCTGGAAACTGCCGCCGCGGCGCGCGCCCGACGCTTATCCGATAGCCATGCTTAAATCCATACTGTTTGATGGCGAAAGCGCCAGGCTCTATCAAACCTTGGTGAAAGACAAACAGGTGGCGCTCGAAGTGCAGGGCATGATGGATGAACGGCGCGGACCTTCGGCGCTTACGGTCTTTTCGATTCTCAAACAAGATGCCAAGCCCGAACAAATTCAATCGCTCATCGAAGCCGAATTTGAACGCATCAAATCCGCAGGGGTGAGTCGCGAAGAACTCGCGAAGGTTAAAAATCAATACCGGCTGGGACAGTTCGTTGGCGGTGAAGACGGCGAATACACCAGTGTGCAAACGGCGCTTGGTCGCGCCTTGATGCTTGCCGAATACACGCTCTTTGACAATGACCCGTCACTCATTAACACGGAACTTGAGCGTTATCTCGCAGTCACACCGGAGCAGGTGCGCAACGCTGCAAAAAAATATTTCGGCACCGCCAACCGCACAGTGCTCTACATTAAACCCGCTGCCAGGAAATGACCTGATTGACGGCAACCGGATGCAACTCATAAACTGGGAGTGGTTGCCAGTTCAAGCGGAGGAAAGCTTATGTCACAGGCGCTTAATCTCTATACGCCAAATATCGAAGACCTCATCACGGAGGATGATGAACCTGTGGATAATATCCCTTCGGAGAAACAGCAACGCTTGCTCACCCGCACACTTTACACTTCGTGGAAAGACGTTGAGGGGAAGCGCAAATTTTTAGCCTGTGCCAACGTCGGCATTTTTTATCAAGCGAAAAATCCGCCGGTGGTGCCGGATATATTTTTAAGCCTTGATGTCGAAGTCGCCGAAGACTGGTGGGCGAAAGAGCACCGCTCGTACTTCATCTGGGAATTTGGCAAACCGCCCGAAGTCGCTCTCGAAATCGTTTCCAATCAGGTCGGCGAAGAAGCCGGTGAAAAGATGCGCAAGTATGCGCGGATGAAGGTCGAATATTATGTCATCTTCGACCCGGATAAATTTCTCAGCAAAAACGTGCTGACGATTTATAAACTACATGGCTTTCGTTACCGCAAACAGCTCTCTCACAAACTCGAAACCATCGGCTTGGGATTGATTTTGTGGGAAGGCGAATTTGAAGGCGTCAAGCGCGCCTGGTTGCGCTGGGTTGATGAAGCAGGCAATCTGCTGCTAACCGGCGAAGAACGCGCCAAACTTGAACGCGCCGAAAAAGAAAAAGAACGCGCCGAAAAAGAAGCCGCATTGCTGAAAGCCGAAGAAGCGTTGCAAAAAGCTGAACGGTTGGCGGCAAGGCTGCGCGAACTCGGCAAAGACCCCGATAAAATTTAATGAAGATGAAGAAAGCGTTATCTGGCAACCTGAGCCTTGCGTTACTTTTGCTTATCGCTATCCAGATAAGCGGCGTTGCACAACGCCCGCAAAAAAACCAAACCGCTCCGACTAAAAAAACCACCGTCATTGAAGCCTGGCGCAAACAGCCGCCGCCGCAGGTTCCGCCACGTCCTTTGAAATTACCCAATCAGCGTGAAGTCAAACTTGATAACGGACTGACACTGATTTTAATTCCCGACCATCGCATTCCGATGGTTAGTGTCAACCTGGGGATTCCGGTTGGTGACATCAACGACCCGCCCAACCTCACGGGACTTGCTGAAACTACCGCTGCGCTCATCACCGAAGGCTCTGGCAATCGTACCAGTGTAGAAATCGACCGCGAAGTTGAAACCCTGGGCGCGCAACTATCCGCCGCGTCTTATGAAGATTACACGGAAATCATGACCACGGTGATTGCCGAAAACCTTGAACGCATGCTTGAGGTATTCAGCGATGCCGTTTTGCATCCGAGTTTTCCTGAAAACGAAGTTGCGCTCTACAAAAAAAATCGCGTTGAAAGTTTAACCGTGCAACGACAGGAGCCGTCGTTTCTCGTCGCCCGGCAATTTTATAAAGCCATTTATGGCGCGCACCCTTACGCCAACTCAACGCCTACGCCGGAATCTATCGCGGCGATTGACCGCGCAAAAATCGCAAGCTTTCACAAAAGCTATTACACCCCGACCAATTCCATATTGGTTGTGACAGGTGACTTTGATGCGACGAAAATCCAGGGCAAACTAGAAGCGCTTTTCGGCAAATGGCAATCCGCCGATTCGCAAACCGCGACATTGCCAGCGATGCCCGAATCCACGAAACGCAAAATTTATCTGATTGACCGCGCCGCATCCGAACAAGCCGATTTTCGCATCGGCAGTTTAGGCGTGGCGCGCGCCGACGCAGATTTTTTCCCGCTGCTGGTCGCGAACGCGATTTTAGGTGATGGGACAAGTTCCCGACTTTTTTTGAATTTGCGCGAGAAGAAAGGTTTCACTTATGACGTGTCGAGTTCGGTCGCGGCTCCGCGCCAGCGCGGCGTCTTTTTCGGCGCAAGTGAGACCCGAACCGCTGTGACTCTTGCAGCAATCAAAGAGATGCTCGCGGAATTTGAACGCCTGCGTAGAGTCCCCGTAAGCGCCGCTGACTTGCAAAACGCCAAGAATTATTTGAACGGTTATTTTTCGCTTTCGCTTTCAACCCAGGGCGGCATCACCGACCGCATCGTCACCTATCGAATGCTCGGACTGCCGAAAACTATTCTGGAAACCTATCGTGAGCGCGTTGAAGCCGTCACTGCCGAACAAATCCAGCAAGCCGCGCAAAAATATATTCAAACCAATGATGCAATTATTATTGTGGTCGGCGATGCGGCGAAACTCGGCGCGCAACTCGCCGAACTCGGCACTGTCGAGGTGCTCAATCTTGAAGGGAAATTCGTCAAACGTATAGAGCCGCGAAAACGGCTACGGTAGCGGGTTTGGCGGCGCAGCGGTCGGTTGTTGAATGGCTTGTGTAGCTTGAAATCCTTTGCGTTCCATTGCCCCCCACCCCTGTTTGCGACGGATGCCATCAATCAACCCTTCGGCTCGCCACAGGGTCATCAGTTGGCGAAACCCGAAATTTTCAATGATGGCGGCAATGAACAGTTTGCTTGCATCTTTGAGTGTTGGATAGCGACGCAACGTGAGTTCTTCAAGAATAAATGCACTGACGGAGAGCAGAATACCGAAGACCACCGAAACCAGAAAAAACAGAAACGCCGCTTTCCAGGAAATGATGTTCAAAAAAAGCCCGATAACCGTCAGAAAATAACCGGTCGCTTCAACCGCTGGACCGAACATTTCAAACATCAGAAAATAGGGAAAAGCAAAGGTGCCAATCACCCCGTATTTCGGATTGAACATCATTTTGCGATGAAACCAGAGACTATCAACGGTGCCGCGTTGCCAGCGATTGCGCTGGCGATGCAGGATTTTTAATTTCTCAGGCACTTCCGTCCAACACACCGGCTCAGGAATAAACACGATGCGATAATCCTTTTTCATTTCGCGCCAGGTTCTGTGGAGTCGCACCACCAGTTCCATATCTTCGCCAACCGTGTCGGGATAAAATCCGCCAATCGCCAGCATCGCATCACGGCGAAAAACCCCGAACGCGCCTGAGATAATCAACAATGCATTGATGAAACTGAATGCCACGCGCCCGCCTAAAAATGCCCGCATATATTCGACGGCTTGAAATTTGGCAAGCATCGAATTGGGCGCAACCACGCGGGTGATTTTCCCATGTTCGACGGAACAACCGTTGGCGATGCGAATCGTTCCACCAACCGCGATGGTTTTATCAGGCTCTTCCAGAAAAGGTTTTACGGAAAGCAGCAAAGCATCCGATTCAAGCAGTGAATCGGCATCCACGGCGCAAACCAGCGAGGCGCGCGCAACATTCAATCCGGCATTCAAGGAATCGGCTTTGCCGCCATTTTCTTTATCAATCACCACCAGGCGAATGGGGTCGCGGGATTCGTAAATCGCTTTAATCGGTTTGGTGACGATGGCATCCGATGCCACGCGACTCGAACGATACAGGCGAAACTCTTCGATGAGAATGTTCAGGGTGTCATCTTTGGAACCGTCGTTAATGACGATGACTTCGTGATTCGGATAATGCAACTTGAGCATGGCGCGCACACTGTCGCGACAGGTTGCGGCTTCGTTATATGCCGGCGCGAGAATGGCGACCTGCGGCAACAGGGGCGATTTCAACAAGGCTTCCAGTTCATCGCGTTTGAATCGCGCGCGATAATTGCGCAATCCGAAATAGCCAAGCGTCATCATTAAAAAATAGATAACCGCGATGAGACCGACATACAGAATGATGAAATACTCAAAGAAATTGAATATTTTGTAAAAGTTGATATTGAATTCCAGCAGCATCATACGACCTCACATCGGTCTATGTAGACGCGCTCAAGCATTTCAAGCGCCGTTGACGCGGTATAGTGATTGGCGGAGAGCATTTCGCGTTCAAGCACCGCCGTGCCTTTCGCGCCCAGTTGGGCGAGCGCATAGGCAGCGGCGCGGCGAACTTCTTCACGGGCATCCTGCAAACAATGTTCTAATTTTTCGAGCGCCTGTTCGATTTTTAGTCTTGCGGCAGCGTAAGCGGCAGCGATTTTGACTTCGTGGTGTTCATCTTCAAAGGCGTTGATGATACGGATTTCCAACTCTTCGCCAGCCATCGTGTAAGAGAGCGCCCGCAAGGCTTTGGCGCGGACTTCGGGTTCGGAATGGTCGAGCAGATGAAAGACATCAGCAAGCGGCAGAATATTTTTCCACGCGCCAATCAATTCAAACGTCGCCATGATTTTTTTCGCATCGTTTGAGGAAATCAATTCGGGGATGACTGCTTTGATTAAAAAGAGCGCGTGCGGTTGCAGTTCGTCAACCAGCAATGCCCGTACAAGCAGTGATTCACTGGCGATGAAGGGAAATACTTGCGCGATGCGGTCAGGCTGTTCCGACCGAATCAAGGCGCGATAGGCTTCCGTGCGCGCGCCCGGTTCGTCATCTTTCAGCGCGGCAAACAGCAGGTCGCTCGCTTCATCGCAGGTCAACTGTCCGATTCTGAGTATCGCCTCTTCGCGACGCGCCGGATTGAACGATTTACTGCGCTTTACCCATCGTCGCAAAAGCCCCAGATTCACTGCCAGTTCGGAAATGCGGTCTCGCGCTTCGCCGGTAAATGAGGTGAGAAAGTGCGCAAGACTCTGTTCGACCTCATCCGGGTAATCGCCATTCAGTTCTCGGAGTTCCGCCAAACGGTCATCGCCGAGCGTATGCGCTGCCAGCAGTTCACGAATGACCGGTAAAATTTTCCGTTCACGTTTCGCTTTGATTTCCGCAAACACTCTTTTGTAAATAACCACGGCAATCAACGCCACGATAGCGCCGGTCTGCACCGCCAAAAATGAAAGCGCAATCAGAAAGGGCAAGGTGTCAGGGGTTTTGGAAAATACTTTGGCGAAAACCATTGCGATGGCAATGACGTACACGCCTGCGACCAGCATGGTTTTAAACCAGATCATGGCTTTTGTGGTCAGTTTTGCAACTTGCATATCAGTCAGTCGATAATGGCAAAAATAACATTCGCTTATGCAGGCAGTTTTAACAGTCGTTTGAGTCGGGCAATGAGTTCCATCGGATTGAATGGTTTGGTAATGTAATCTTCCGTACCCAAAGCAAAAGCTCGCATAATATCGGTTTCCTGTTTTCGCGCGGTCAACAAGATGACCGGAATTTCAAAGGTTGTTGCATCATTTTTCAATAATTTCAAAACTTCAAACCCATCAATGTACGGCAAACTGATGTCAAAGATGGCGGCGTCGGGTTGCACGGCTTTACACAAATCAACCACCTCCTGCCCGTTTTGCGCGATGTGACATTCGATGTCGTATTTTCTTAAAATCGTTGAAACCAGCGTAACCGTCGTCGGGTCATCATCGGCGAGTACAACTTTAACCGTTGCATTTTTCGCAACCGTTTGACCCGCAGTTTCAGTGACAACGGCTGACAGGGCATTGTAAAGGCGCAGCAACAATTCTTCTTCGCGCACCGGGGTGATTAAAAATTCGCTCACATAGTCTCTGATTTTATGCGCCCGTTGCAAAAGCAGCGCGGCGTGTCCGATGCAGATAATCGGCTTTTTCACCCTCGATAAATCGCTCAGTTTCAACCATACGGCATCATTATTTTTGCTGGGAAAATTCAAGACAAACGCATCGTGTTGGCGCAGCGATTCCGATTGCGGCAACACCTCTGCCCACTCCAGAACGGTTGAAGAAATTTGCGTAGGCGTAAAGGTTTTTAAAATTTTGTCCGCTTCGGAATTTTCAAAACCGATGACCGCCATTCTTTTGCCCGCAAGCACGGATAAAATTTCGGCAGGGGTTTCAAAAACTTCGACGGGAAGATGAACGATGAGGTCAGCAACCGGTTCGGTTGTCGCAAACGCGATGGTTGCATGGCTCTCGCCGTTTACCGTAATTTCAAATTGCCCGGATGATATATCAGGTTTTGACGCTGTATCTCCCCAAAGCATTCCTTTCTCCTGATTCTCCAGCTCTTCTTTTTCCGGTTCTGTACCAAGCTCCTGAGTTGTCTCTCTCCATAAACCCATCTTGACTACAAAACTTTCTTCTGTATTTTTGTCCAACCTCGACACATTTATTTTTAGTCACATCTTAAAATCTTTTTGCCATTGCAAAACTGAAAGTGTAATTTCTGCGGCTCTCTCCATACTTCAATTGCTGATTCGATAATCCGAAATAACCTTCGACAATCAACCCAGCGCCTACGGCTTTGCGCCAATCCACGCCGAGTTTCTGCGATTTCAAACGAATCAATTCCAGCGCGTTATAGCGTTCATCCGGCGACGAACCCAAGCCAACCGATACGGTGAAATAGTTATCGGCGTTTTCAAGATAGCGGCGGACGCTGAAATTTCCCGACACCGAAGAACCGATGGAACTCGGCGTAATGAACGGGTGAAATTGAAATAGGTAGTTGCCGTGATATTTGCCGATAGACCCTGTGTAAATCATGATGTTCGCGCCGGTAAAATGCAGGTAACGAACGCCGATTGAACTATCAAACCCATCCGAGAGTTTCTGATAAACCTCTGCTCCGAACCTGAATTTTGGAAAGGCGTAAGACGACGACACGCCAACGTTCCAGTAAGCCGTGGTTCCCTGCCGGAGGCGCGGATAGGAATCGATTTCAAATTGCGTCGCATGGTCATTGAAGCGTTTGGCATGATTGACACGACCAATCATCGAACCGATTTTTGTCTGTCGGGAAACGCTCACGGACAGTTGTTGCCAGGGGTCTAAATTTTTATCGAAATAATCATAGGAGTATTCGGCTTTTACCCAGTAGGCTTTCTGCGACTCCTGCAAATCTTTCAGCAAAATCCGGGCTTCGCGATATTCCGGTTCAAGCTGCAAGGCAATTTTTACCGATTCAATAGCTTCCTTTTCGCGTTTCAAATATTTTAAAGCTTTGGCTTTTTTGTAATAAAAAATTTTATTGTTGGCGTCCAGTTGAAGTCCTGCTTCACAAAGCTGGAGCGCCTCCTGATTATGTTCCGACCACAACTCCACATCGATCAAGGCATCGCGCGCATCCGCATACGCGGGCTTTAAGGTAACCACCCGGGTTAATTCCGCTCTTGCAGATTCATACTCCCAGTCCCACAGGTGCAGCCGTCCAAGCAATAAACGCGCATCGTGGTAATTGGGATTTCGTTCAAGGATTGTCGCGCAAAGCGTTTTTGCCTCCTGACGTTTGCCATCGAAAGCTAAATCGCGGGCTTTCGCATAGAGGTCATCCAAGCTTTCCGCTTGTGAAAAAACCGGAATCGCCAGACAAATAATAATTGCCAGCATTTTAAAGAAGGGATAAAGCTGACGAACCATAGACAAATACTCACAAAGATTGAACCCAAAAACAGGCAGCATGACAGCCTTTCAGGATGAGGGGCATTCAGGAAGTCTGAGGCAAATACGCTGTAGCTTGGTAACTGAATTTATATTTATAATTTGCGCCCTGACAAAAGCTTCTAGATTTTAAGGCTCCCCTTAACAGGTTACAATACAAATTTTTAGCGTCACTCAGCGGGGTTAAAGCGATACATTTCGTTAATCTTTTCAATGCCTTCACGAATCAATTTTTCATTTTCCATTTTAATAAACGAGTTCGTTTGATTGTGTGTGCCCGCCGGGTCGTGTTCCAAATCGTAAAAGTAATCGGCGTAATTCACCGCATCGCTGATATAGAGCGACCGACCGTTGTTGCTCAAAATGCCATAGACCGCGCCATAGCTCGAACTAATCAAATACCAGGGCTGTAAGTAAGCCGACTGTTCCTCTTCGCTTTCGGTAAACAACGGTCTGCCGAACATCGGATGATTCATCAAGTTCCGATGTCCGAACAGGTAATACAGACTCGGGGTGATGTCTGTTGAAAAAGCCAGGGTTTGCGTATTCCAAACCAGCCCTTTTTGTAAATGCGGCGGCAGATGAATGATGAGCGGAATGCGAATAATTTCGGGATAAATCGTATAGGCATGTCCCCAGCGTCCATTTTCGCCGAGCGAATCGCCGTGGTCTGAGGTAAACACAATCACGCTGTTGTCATACATCTCTTTACGTTTGAGAAACTCCACAAATTCGCCGAAACATCTGTCGATTTTTTTAACCCGTGAAGCATACGGCGCATAAAATCCTGTGTAATCTCCGGCTTCGACAATGGATTGCCCTTGCCGGTTAATCACCGAAACATGAATATTTTGCGGCTGGGTATAAACGAAAAGCGGATTGGCGGTGTCGGCTCGCGCTTCGATTTTGGTTTGCAAACTTTTTAAACAGCCACATAGTTCATATTCTCTGCCGCTCTCTTCATCATTCAACTCTTCGATATACGGCTCAGGTTTGACGACTACGGAAAGAATCGTATCCATGCTGATATAGGCTTGATAGCCTTCCGACTCAATCAATTTCTGTAAAGTATTCATCGGATGAAACGGCGTGACATATTGTTTATGCACACTCATTCCGCCAACCCAGATTGACGGTTCCGAAAGCCCTGTCGCGCCGTAATGCGTAAAAGCGTTTTCCATCACGATGCTCTCTCTGGCAAAGGCATCAAGCGACGGCGTGAAATTCACTTTCGCATTGTAGGCGGATAGATAATCCTGTCTCAGACTGTCAATGGTGAAGATAAAGATATTCGGCTTTTTATGTTTCGTCGCCTGCAAATCCGAAACCAGTTTTATATCCACCGGGTCAACTCTGGTGGCTTGCGGGATGTTGGTATTTTTTTGCAGAAACCGAAAGAATGAACCGTCATCGCGCACCGGGGTAAGGATTTCGTTGATCAGGCGAAACGAAATGTCCTGACCGGCATAGCGTTCAAGGGTTGAGCGCACATCGAGATTGGCGTTTTTCGTCAGCGCCGGTAGTTGCGTCTGCGCCCGGTTCAAGCCTTTATAAAATCCCAGACTGAGTGCGGCAACCACCAGTAAAACGTAGGTCAAATCGCGTTTATTGTATGACCGCCTGGTGACTGCGTAAAAGAACGCGAATATCACCACCCACATCAGGTTGACAGTGAGTTTTTGCGCGAGAAAATTCCAGTCAAATAACGCAACTTGAACAGCAAGCAAATAGGCGACAACCATGAGCGTAACGACCCAGATGGCGCGAGCGATGGGTGAATGAATGCGTCCAAGAGTAAATGGCAGCAAAGCGAATGCAAGCCCGCTACGCACTTCGCCGGCTTCGGGTTTGTACAAGCGTAAACTGAGGCTGGCAATGAAGCCGACGATAGTGAAACTCGCAACGTAAGAATAAAGGCTGGCGAGCAAACCATAAAACGAGATACCGGCAAGCGCGACGGTTCTCAGTGAATACGCCATCATCAACATGCCGAGCAAATTGCACATCAAAAATTCGGTCTTGGCAGGCTTTTCGGATAATCGGGCGATGGCGCGAATGAAATTGAATGCCACAAACAGCGCGGTAAACAGCAACAGGTGCGAGACCAGACTCCAACTTGCGGCAATCATCAGTTCGTTTTTTGTCAAACCGCCGGATTGTTGCCCCTGCCGGATAGTGAAAATCGTTGTATAGAGCAGCGCGACAAAAAGCGCAGTGCAGACGGTCGCAAAAAAGATACGCCGGTCTTCGCTAAAATCGGTTTTCGTCCATTCAACTTTTTCAATGTGGGTTTTCCAATCAATCAGGATGAGCAATAAAACCGGAATTAACGCAAGGATGCTGAAAACGAAACTCGCAAAGTTGTTTTGAATATTGGCAAGCGCCGGATGAAGGCTGAGCGCGACACCCGTCAATACGAGAAAGCCCAAAAGCAAGCGCGTCAGGTTACGGGTTTTCTCGGCACGCAAGGCTTCGCGAAGTCCTAGGAAAATAACCACCACGACTGCCCAGAAAATAAGCGGATGAAATTTAACGAAAGCCGTAAGCGTGGCAAGGTGATTGAATTTTAAAAATTGAAAGTAGGCAAACGGAATATAGGCGAGCAGGCAATAAACCGAGGTCAACACAAAAAAGCCGAGAAAAAGCAGGCGTGAACCATAACTGATAGCTTTTTGTATGAACACCCCTAGCCTCCCAGCAATCGCTTGCGTTTGCTTTCAATATCAGGATTATCGGGGGCAAGTTCCAGAACCTTATCGTAATAAGCCACGGCATCCTCGCGGTTGCCTTCGCTTTCGGCAATCCCCGCCAGCACGATGTAAAAATCGGTGTAGCGGGGTGAAAGCTCGACGCCGCGTTCAAGAAACATTTTCGCTTCACCGGCGCGACCTTCGGCTCTCAGCAATACCCCCATCGCCAATAATCCATCAACATTGTCGGGATATTCTTCATAGACTTTGGTGATGATCGCGCGCGCTTGCGCCAGGTTGCCAAGGCGTATATGGATGCGCGTAAGACCGATGCGCAAATCCGGGTAAATCGGATATATTTCCACGCCTTTTTCATAAAGTTCTTGGGCTTTTTCAAGCTGCCCGAGCCGTTCATAGGAAAGCGCCAGGAAGAAAATCGAGTAAGTGTTACGCGGGTCTAACTCATAGCATTTTTTACAAGCCTCAAACATTTCAGGAATCCGGTTGAGGGCGCGGTAAGCTTCGCCAAATTGCGGGCAGGCATCCAGGGGAGTCGGTGAATAGAGCATATAGCGTTCCCAGGCGTCAGCTTCTTCTTTGAAATTGCCCAGGTAATGATGAATGGTTGCCAGTTGTTCCAGATAGATATGATTTTGCGGAAAGGCTTTATTCAATCGCTCAGTGAGTTCCAGCGCTTCCTGATATTTTTTTTCATGAAGTTGGAAACGGCTCTCGTCAAAAATTTCATGCGCCTGTTCGGCATTCAAAATCGCTGAATCTTTGCCAGTCATGAGCGGCGCGACATAAATCGCCCAGTAAAACAGCAATAAAACCGCAAGCGGCGCGATAATTCTGAGAGGTTTCGATTCCATTAACGCCCGGTGAATTTCCGAAAAGGATGATTAAAGTTGCGGGGCGATTTTGCAGACAGACAGGCTCAGCCAGTATAGGCGAGGCAGGTAGGCGATTCAATACTTAATCATTAAGCGATTCCAAATTGGAACCGTACAGCATCCAGTGATAGGTAGGACATTGACCACAGGCAAAATATTATTCAAATCCGTATCGCTGATAATTAAAACAGGGCGTGTCTTCCCTTGCTCCGAACCAACAACAGGGTCAAGGTTAGCAAGCCAAACGCTCCATTGCGAAACCTTCATAAATCTTCTCCAAGGTTATCGGCATATTTGAAATCTTCCATCACAGTATTTAAATCAGCCAGAAATAGTGGATCATTAACAGCCTCTTGCATCTGCGAAACTTTTTTACTCTGGTTAGATGACGCGGACTTAAAAAGTACAATAACTTCTGCCTCTTCATCGACAAGTACATAATCGGGAAGGCGAATTTTGATTTGTTTGTCAGCAGGGATTCTAACTTTATGTTTGATGGCTTCCATTTTGATTCCTTTCCGCAAAAAATATGCACAGATTAAAATGAATCTGTGCATATAAATTTTTCTATCAGTTAGCTTGAACCTTACTTGTTTTTATTGCCATTGCCGGAACCGTTTTCAAAATTCATCTGGTTTTTGAAAAGGTTCAACAATAACAATGTTCCAAGGTTGCTGCCGCTATCGCCCGTTCCGCCCGATGCCATTACATCCGGGGTGATGCGAACGCCTTTTTCACCGATGACTTTCAAAGTCTCAATCAAGGCAATGCCTTGCGGTCCGATGGCATTCACCTGTTCGGCATACGCCACACCCTGCGCTTCGCCCATCAAGCGAACTTTTTCGGCTTCGGCTTTACCGGTTGAAAGAATGTAGTGCGCTTCACCGTCGGCTTCGGCTTTGCGTTGTTCGGAACGTTTGCTGGCGATTTCCACACCAACTGTCGCCTCCATCAAATTCTTTTGATTGTCGGCGTGGGCTTTGGTTTTTTCCAACTGAATGCGTTTCTCTTCGGCTTCGCGCTGAGCGTTGTACATGGTCTGTCGCTGTTCTGCGAGAATTTTTTCGGTCTGCGTTTTCATCAACTCTTCCGGCAGACGTATGTGACAGATCAAAACATTCACTACATCAACATGATATTTGAGCAAATGGGTTCGCACACGGGCTTCGGCGCGTTCCTGTTCTTCGTGACGGTTTTGCAGGTAAGCCATCGCCGAGCTTTCCGACGCCTGATTGCGGAAAATCGAGTCAATCAACGGATGCATGACGTTTTGAATCAAGCGGTCAATCGAACCGATTTTCGCCACCATAAACGGCGCGTCTTCGGGTTTGACGCGAAACACCACGCGAACTTCAAGTTGCATGGTGAAACCGTCTTTCGAGATGACTTCAAAGGGGTCGAAAGAACTGGCGATTTCGCCCGCTGTCCATTCCACAGTCTGGTTCGTCGTGGGAATGATAATCGGCGATACGGCAAGCGTGTTGACATAGTAACGACCCGGGCCGACGACGGTTTCCTGAATACCGCGATAACCTTCGGGCACAACGTAGGCTTCGTGCGCGCCTTCATCAAGGCGTTGATCGGCAGGGTCGCCTTTCATCAACTCTTCTTTGATCTCTTCAACGGTTCGCGCCGCGTCCCCATCTAATTTGTCGAGATGGGCAGCCGCTTTATCAATCTGCTCCTGCTCTTCGCGTTCCAATCGTTCGCGGACTTTTTCAGCCATCCGACGACGCACTTCATCCGAGGGGTCTTTGCCAACGTTTGAAACAATCACCGCGACTTCGCCGGGTTTCACCTCTCCGGCTTTTTCGGGAATCACTTTGAAAAGCAACGGATTGATGTAATAAGTACCCGGAAGAAGGATGTCTTTTTGTGGTCCGCGTTGACCGCCGCGCCGAATGAATTCATTACCGTCATTAAAATTGTCGTGACCTTCGACGGGCGTGGCAACATAATCGCGCGGGTCAAGCGGTGCGCCGTCCAGGGCTTCAACCAAACCGACCTGATTCTCATTGATAATCGTCGCATCATACAACCGCACCGAAAGCAATCCGGGTTTGCGTTCCTGTCCGCCGCCGAGCGGGATTGATTCTGTCAGAATGCGATAGGTTCCGGGCGTGAGGATTTCAACCTGTGGCCCTTTTTGACCACCCGAAGCGATGAACTGTTCGGCATCCTGGAAATTACGGTGCCCGTCAATGGCTTTGGCGCAAAGCCGTCCGGCATCAAGCGGTGCCCCGTCTGCGGCGTAAACCACGCCGACCTTGCCTTGCGGAATCACCGTCATTTTGTTGAGCGACACACGGAATAGGTAAGGGTGAATCGGCCACAATCCCGGCGGCAGAGTGCGAAGTTGTATGCCTTTTACGCCGCCTTGTTTAATAAAGGCGATGGGGTCCTGGAAATTGTTATGAGCGTTTTGCGCGCGGTCGGGCGCAAAGATTCTGCCGGGCGGCATCGGTTCGCCGTCAATCGCTTCAACGACGCCGATTTCGTCGGGGCCAATTTCTATCAACGGGAATTTCTGCACTACTCGTTCAAAAGGCCATTTGATTAAATGCAGTCCGGGTTTTAAAACATCGGCTTGAATACCGACTTCGCCTTCGGTAGCGATGACGCGACCCGGCGGCATTTTCGCGCCGAAATAGCGACGTTCTTTAACGGCGATTTCACGCGCCCCGACGTTGACGAAGAATCGTCGCAGGATAAACACCAGAAACAGAAAAGCGATAAATCCTAAAATCGCCAGTGGCACATAAGCAGCAAAATCAAAGTTTCTCATAAGCATCCTTTTCGTCTCCGCAATCTCACAAAACGGATTGCGGCATTTTCAATCCGGGTTGACTGAGGTTACATCAGGTCAACTGATTGCGAAGTTCACCGAGGCGGGTTTTTAAACCAAACCCATCGCCTGAACGTTTCGCAGTTGACGAGAGCAACCAATACTCGCTCTGCATCAGAGTGAGCAATTTTTTTGCAGATAATTTCGGCAGCAATCCTTTTTTCCAAAAATCTACCGCGAGTTCAATACTTTTTCCGAAAACTGCCGCATCATCGGCAAGCGCGGCAATGTGTAACATCTGCGTCAAGTTTTTTGTGTTTGGTGAATTTTTAAACTGTTCCATTACGATTTCAGCAAGCCGTTGAGAGGCGCGAAGTTCACGGCTTTTTGAAATGTGGCTGACGAGCGCCTCTAATTTTTCCTGACTCGCAAAAATTTGTTCGATGAGAGTATCTAAAATTTCCTGATAACGATTGGCATTGCCGCGCGCTTCATCAAGCGCGCTTAAATCAAATTGCGCGGCGCGGCGCGTGAGGTCTTCGCGTTTTTGATTGTCAAGATATTCGCGCTCTTGTTGTTGAATCTCTTTGGCGGTTTGATTGTCGAATAAACCTTTGAACATGGCGGCTGAATTATATGCCTGTCGGTTTCGGAAGACTAAGAGTTATTTACTAAAAAAACATCAGCAGTAAATTGCCGATGCCGGTAAACGCCTGTGCGATGATTTCACACATTTCATTTCACCTCCGTTTTCATCGCCGCTTCAGGCGTGAAGCCTTAGTGAAACCTGACTGGAAATTTTGCGAGCAGAAAAATGGAAAAGTTGAGGAAGCGATCTTTGACCGCGTCGTTGGGCTTGTTTAACCTCAGTAAATCGTTTTGCAACCCGCTCTAAAGAGATAATTTTCAATAAAAGGTTGTGCGGATGACCGGTTGAAAAAGCGATTTCTGATGCGCGCAGACTGCATCAATCGGGCAACTGGCGCAATCGGGTTCGCTCATTTCGGGACAGCGGTGACGATTATCGAAAAAGAATTTATCCAGTGCGCCCATCGAACAGCCGCTCACTTGTTGCAATTCATTCATCGCGCGATAAACCGCTTCGCGAATCGCCCACTCTTCAGCGGGCAGTAAGACTTCGCGTCGTTCAAGACGCTCGCGTAAATCACGGTCAACGACTTTCACCAATCCAATGCGCAAACAACTTCGTTGAATGTGATAATCAACAATCGGCGGCACCAGTTCATCGCCTGACTCACGCAAAAACTTTTCCGGTCGTTGTTGCAAAATAATCGCCAGCAATGCCGATTTTTTTCTTAACGGGTCTTCTTTGTAACCGCCAAGGTAATCGAGAAAAGCGAGAAACGTTTGCAAAGGTTTGTTGCTCGCGTTGGCGCGTTCAATAATTTCAGCGGGCGTGAGTCCCAAGGTTTGCAAATCGCGCCCGTAAGTTTGCGCCAGTTTCAACCGTTCATCAAAAACCGACAGCGGATTGCTCGCGTCATCGGCACGATAGAAGGTTTCAAGCGTTGCGGCATCAAGCGCGGCATGTCCTGCGGGTGAAAGCAAATCAGCCTGCTCGTTCATCATCCGGTAATAGGTCGCCCACAGATAATCACTGCCTTTCAGCTTTCGACCATTTATCGAAGCAATCATCGGTTCAAAGTAGCGCCCGTCCTGTTCGCTCCAAAAACCGAATTGCTGCAAGGTCGCTGTGAAAAAATAGTCAAGCGCCTGCGGGCTTCCGACTTCGGGAAAATATTCGCCGACGAAATCATAAGCCGTTACTTCCGAAATCCCGCGAATGAATGATGCAATATTTTTTATCTGCTCCAAGTCAATCTCTACGCGGGCATCCTGCCCAGTCACAGGCGGCGCATTAAATAAAGCATCGGGTCCGATTTTCGTTACCATTTCTGCCGCTGCAACCACGCCATATCGCGCCGCCATTACCGGATGCGCGCCTTCGGCAAGCAGCGCGAGCGTCGTGCCACAAAAAGTATCGCCCGCACCCGTCGGGTCTAATTCATCAACCCAGACGCCCGCAACATCAGTTGCGTATTCGCCTTGAATAACCCGCACACCTTGCGCGCCGCGTGTAATGAAAAGCGTTTTACCGGCTGCAGTTCGCGCCCGGTCGAGCGTGCCGAAAATGCCGCGCGCTTCATCTTCATTGCAGAAGAAAAAATCCACAAGGCTCAGTGACTCGCGCACCGCTTCGAGTTGCTGATTCACCGCTCCTTGATGGGTGCCGCAGGCAATAACGCGACCAAGCGATTTGAAGTGGCGCAAAAATTCTACCTGATGTTGGGTATCAATCATCGGGATGCAGTAGACCAGGCCTTCAGGCAAATCATCCGGCACGTAATCGAGCGACAGATATTTTTCGGCTCGCCACCAGATGTTCAGATATTTGGTTTGTCCGTTGCCGAGGTGCGCGATTTCAAAGGTCGGCAACTCTTCGGGAGGAAACGCGACGCCACGCCAATCCAGGCGCTCATCAGCAAGTTCAAGCTCAGGCGGCACAGGACTGGGACGCGGCGCAATCATGGTCACACGCCGCCCCATGCGATGCGCCGCAAGCGATGTATAAAGCCCTGAGCCTCCGGCTGAACGTTCGGTGCGCCCCGCAAAATGCAGAATATCGAGCGACGCGCCGCCGATGACGATTAATGAGTTATGTAGAAATGATGACGGTTTCATTAGCCAATTATAACAACATTCCCGCCAGCGCAGCCGTGAGCCACGAAGCCATTGCGCCACCAAACATGGCTCTCAGGGCGAAGCGCGCGAAATCTTTTTTGCGACCGGGAACCAACGCGCTCAAGCCGCCGATTTGAATGCCGATGCTTGAAAAATTGGCAAAGCTGCAAATTGCATAGGTGGTTAAAATCATCGAGCGTTCACTGATTGCCCCGGCGCGAATGTAGCCGCCCAATGTCCCGTAAGCGATAAATTCGTTGAGCGAAAGTTGAATGCCGATGAGGTTGCCGACCTGCGCCGCTTCCGACCATTGCACGCCAATTAACCACGCAACCGGGCGCATAATCGTGCCAAACAGGGTTTGCAGCGACCCCGGGAAAATGCCGACGTATTCGCCATTCACCGGCGTGAGTCCACGAACCGCATAGTCGATGTGCTCGCCGCCTAGTAGTCTCCCGTCAATCCAGTAATCGCAAAGGCTGAATAGTGAATCGAGCGCCGCAACCAAAGCGATAAAGCCAATCAACATCGCGCCGACATTCGCGGCTAATTTCAATCCATCGCCGATGCCGTTTGCCAGTGCCTCAAAGACATTCGCGCCCACATGGACTTTGGGAATTTCAACATCGCCTGCGGTTTGCGGATGTTCCTTTTCGGGAAACAGAATTTTCGCGATGACCAGTGCCGCCGGCGCAGACAACACAGACGCCGCAAGGATATGTTGAATCGGAATGCCGAATGCGCCGTACACCCCAAGCGTGCTACCCGCCATGGTCGCAAACCCCGCAAGCATCACCGTCACAACTTCGGAATTGGTCAAGCCGTCCATATACGGGCGAATCAACAGCGGCGCTTCGGTTTGCCCGATGAAAATGTTTGCGGTACAGACCAGGGTTTCCGCGCCGCTCGTGCCGGTCGTCCAGCAAACGAAACGACTGACAGCCGCCAGCACGCTTTGCATAATCCCCAGGTAGTAGAGCAACGCCATCAAGGCGCTGAAAAAAATGATCACCGGCAACACTTTGAAGGCAACCAGAAACCCAAGTCCGGGCCAGTTAGTCTCGGCATTCGGAAAGTAATATTGCGGGTCGGCAAGGTTGCCGAATAAAAACCTTGCGCCGTAATCCGACAGATTCAGAAAGCTGGTGATTTTATCGCCGATGATTTGAAACAACTGGTTGCCGTGAAGGTTCTGTTTTATCAAACTGGCAGTCGCAAAAATGATGAGCAACGCGCTTGCATATTTTTGCGCGTTGGGCAGCAATTTAAATCGCCCGTTAATCAAGAGAATCGGAATGAGCACAAAAAATCCGATGATGAGAAATCGCGTCGGCAATAGCAAAGAAAGCGCCCCGACAAGCAAAGCGCCAACGACGACAAAAATTCGCCATTGCCATTTCTGTTGCTGGTTTTCAGCCGTCCGTTCAAGCAGGTAAACAATCACCAGAAGCGCAAGCAACGTCATCCCGACGAAACTCAACGCATCCTGACGAAAAATGATGATTGCCAGAATCAACAGCAAGGCGATGCCCCAAATGACCGGGCGCAGTTTTACGTCACGCCGATTGAACGAAACCAGCCAGGCGAGGCTGAGAATGATGAAAAACCCAATAAGCGAAATAACGCGCAAGAATGTGGCTCCGAAATTCGTTTTTTTGTGATTGAATTGCAACAGGGAACGCGCGGCGCAATATAACAAAACCCCGAAGCGTCTAACAACCGCAAGACGTTTCGGGGTTTTCAGTTGACCATTTAAATCACAGCAAGCGCAAATTAGAAAGTGAACCTCAGGGCAAGTTGCACTTGTCTGGGGTCGCCAACACCAACGCGCAGGAAGCCGTCGAAGTTGAACAGTCCGGGGGTTGCCAGCGGGTTGATGTTGTTTTTATTGTTAAAGGTGTTGAACATTTCAAAAATCGGAATCAGCGAATAGCGTTCACCCCATTTGAACGGGCGCGTCAATCGCCAATCGAAGGAGAAAAATTCATTGTCTTTGCGAATGCTGTTGCGTCCCAAATCAACGCCGTTTACAACACGCGGGTTCGGCGTAATCGGTTGCGCCGAACGCGCTTGAATACGCCCGTTGAACTGGAATCCTGCGCCGATTTCGGCAAACGCGACAAAGTTAAATTTGTGGCGAATGTCGCGATCCGACAGCGAATAATCTTTCGAGAAATCATTGTGGTCAAAGACGCGGTCGGTGAACGGGTCGCGTTCATTGGAATCATCATCGAGGTCTTTTGACCAGGTGTAATTGGTTTCCATCTGGAACCCGTCGCTGAAGCGTTTTCTGAGTCCGATGGTGAACCCGCGATAAAGCGATTTCGCAGAGCTTGAAGCGACCATGACTTCACCGAGTTCCGGTGAAAAGATTCCCGAAAAATTGGCATTGAAAAAGCGCGTCAGATGTACGCCTTTCGAGTGGGTGAAATCGAGATACAATGCGAGATTTGCAGCCAACTCCTGCTCGAATGCAACATTGGTGGTATAGATGCGCGGGTTGGCATAATCGCGGCTGAAGACGCGAACCCCGCTAAAACAGGGAAAAGGATTCGAGCCGCAGCTTTGCGCCGTCGGTGTCACCAGTCCAGGCCAGGTCGGCGGGGTTGCGCCGCTTGCGATAATCGGGGTGTTGAGAAAGATGGTTTGTTGTTGCACGCCGTTTGTGGTGATTGAGCCGACCTGTGACAACATATTTTGCCGGGCGTTATAAATTCCCCAACTGGCTCGCAAAACCGATTTGGCATTGCCGGAAATATCCCAGGCGAAACCAACACGCGGTTGAAACATCTTCTTCTGGCTCGGCAAGGTGCCGTCCGAGGGAAAGCGCGGGTCGCTCAGGAAAATGCCATAAGCGGTGTCTTGCGGCGCGACCGACATTTGCGGAAAGATTTGGGCTTCCCAGCGCAGTCCGTAATTGAAGGTGAAGTTCGGGCGTATCTGCCATTTATCCTGAGCAAATATCGCATAATCTTCATTGTCGATTTTCGAGGCACCGGCTTCATCGGTTGCCGGTCCTGAACGTCCTGCGCCTTGCAAATAAAGCAGCAGCGGACCGCCGGTTGCCGTGGTGCCTGCCGGACAACTCGCGGGCGCGGTAACATAGGTGCCGTTTGAGCAGGCGACGGTTCGCGGGCCGAATCCACCCGATGCCGCAGGCGATGCGTAGCGCAGGAATCCGGCTACGCTATCGAAAATATAACGACCGGTGAAAAAGCCGCGAAATACCTGGTCATTGAGACTGTGAATCCATTCGCCGCCTACTTTAAAAGTATGCGCCCCGGCAATAACCGAGAAGTTATCTTTGAGCTGGGAGCGCCAGAACACTTCGTCAACGCCGGGTTGCAAAAAGAAGGGATTGCCGAAACGAAACGTCGTTGCAAAACCCATCGCGGTATCCGCAGGAATGTTGGAAGGCGTAGCCGAACGTGGACGGGTTTCACGCGCATAGGTGAAATGCGCTTCGTTCAATGTGGTCGCTGAAATCGAACTGAACAAATTGACGTTGACGACATTGATTTTCGATGGTCCTTCGGTGCCGTTGGCGGAATTGCCATAGGTATCCACGTCGAAAGTCTGGTTGGCATTTCTTGAGCGGTCAAAATTATACGAGAGCGCCAGTTTGTTGGCTGAATTCAAACTGAAATCCAGTTTGCCGAGAATCGCTGAGTTGCGGATTTTATGGCTGACCGGATTGCCCTCTTCCTGTCCGACCGAAGAACGGAAAAAGTTGAGCAACGCCAGACGTTGACAATCCGGGTTGCTGTTGATTAAGGCTTCGTTGTTGCGAACCGTCGGCGCTTGTACGGAGCAAGGGGTTGCGCCAATTTGCACGCTCAAATTGTCGCGATTGAGTTTTTCAAATATTTGCTCGAAGGCAAAAAAGTAAAAAGCGGTGTCTTTGACAATCGGGCCGCCGATGGTGCCGCCGAATTGTTCGCGGTGAAAATCATTGAGCTTTTTGCCATCCGAAGTTTTTGCGGTCAACCCTTCGAGCCGTTGAAAATGAAACAGGCTGCCGCGAATATCATTGGTGCCGGATTTGGTAATGACGTTGATGACGCCGCCCGCCGTGCGTCCGAATTCGGCGCTTGCGCCGGTGGCGACGACTTGAAACTCTTTGACGGCTTCCAGGGTGATGTCAATTGCAGCGCGTTGACCGCCCGCCTGTTCACCAAAAAATCCGTTGTTGTAATCGCCGCCATCAAGACTGACATTGTTGAAAATGCCGCGTTGTCCGGCGAAATTGATTTCATCGCCATCCGGTCCCTGAGTAATGCTGACGCCGGGTGTGAGAGTCAACAGGTCTTCAAATTTTCTGCCTAAGATCGGCGTGGTGTTGACAGCGAGTTCATTGAGGGTGGTACTGGATTCGGTTTTGACCACATCAATGGTCGGCGCAGCGGTAATGATGACCTTCTCTTCGAGTTGCGAAATTTTCATGTTTAAGGTGAGAGAGATCGCTTTACCGACGGTGAGTTCGAGATTCTCTTGCACGAGGGTTGCGAAACCCTGTTTCGAGATGGTGACGCTGTAGCGTCCCGGTTGCAACTGCAAAAACACAAATCGTCCATCCGCATCGGTCGATAAGGTTCGCGAAAAATTGGTATCCGCGTTTTTGACTTCAACTTTCGCATCGGCAACCGATGCGCCTTGCGGGTCTAAAACCGTTCCTTGAATCACCCCTGTGGTGATTTGGGTTTGCGCGAAAACGCTGGCTTGAAATCCCAGCGTAAAGGTCAAAAGAAAAGCAACTATCCATTTTGACTTTTTGAACATCTCCATAGATTGTCCTCCATGCTTTAAATAGGAGCGGAAATTCAAATCTTACGATTGCCAGTACATAAAGTGTTGAAAGGGGGGATCAACCGCAAACCTGAATTTCATCCTTACCGAGTTAGTTCTTGAGTGAGCAAAATTACAACCCGCCTCTTTGAACGGGTCGCGTTAATGATTTCCAGTTTATTAACCTTCATAAAACCGCATAGCTAGGGAAAGCGATAATACTGCCGGGTGAATCGGAATCGTTATATTTGAAGGAGAGGAAAATATCAAGCTGTAAGAAAAATTTAAGCTGCTCGCAAAGAAAATTTAAGGCGACAACCGCTCAATCAACCAACTGCCATCCGCTTGTCGGGTATAACGAAAGCGGTCGTGCAATCGTCCTGTGCGATTTTGCCAGAACTCTATCGCCTCTGCCGCTACCCGATACCCGCCCCAGTAAGCCGGCAACGGGACTTCGCCATCGGCGTATTTTTCCTTGAGCTGTTGCATTTCATTTTCTAAAACCGCCCGCGACTCAATCACGCGGCTTTGTTTGGAAGCCCATGCGCCAAGACGGCTTTCCAGCGGGCGGGTGCGGAAATATTCTTCGGACTCTTCGCGCGAAGTTTTCGTCACCCGCCCGGTGATGCGCACCTGTCTATCAAGTTGTTCCCAGTAGAAATTCAGGCAGGCAATGGGGTTTTCAGCAAGTTCGTCGCCTTTCTGGCTGTCATAGTTGGTGAAGAAAACGAAACCTTCTTCATCAAAATCTTTGAGCAATACCACCCGCGCCGACGGCACATTTTCGCGGGTCGCGGTTGCCAGCGTCATGGCATTGGCGAATTTGTGTTCGGTGTTTTGTGCCTCTTTGTACCATTTGTCGAATTGTGCAAACGGACTCGCGGCTAAATCTTTTCGTCTCAGTGACGGTTCATTATTAATGTTATTCAGTTCAGTCATTTCGTTCTTTTCACCTAAAAATTATTTACCGTTCAACATTTGTTCAACGACCTTGTAACTGGCTTCCAGAGCCGATTCCAGGTTTTCGACCTGCGCGCCGCCGCCGGTTGCCATATCCGGGCGACCGCCGCCTTTGCCGCCGACAAACGCCGACACTTCGCGAACAATCTGCCCGGCGTTGAGTCGTTTGGTCAAATCATCCGACACGCGAACCACCAGCGAAACTTTGCCATCGCCCTTTTGTCCTAAGACGACAACCCCGCTCTTGATTTTTTGCGACAAGTTATCGGCAAGCTGGCGCATACCATTGGCATCGAGGTTCGACACTTCAGTTGCAAGCGCCTTGATGTCGGCAATCTGTCGCGCATTTTCCGTAGCCGAAGCCGCCGCCGATTGGGCAATCTTTAATTTCAACTGCTCGATTTCGCGTTCGTACTTGCGCACCTGCTCCTGCAATTTATCAATCGCCTGCGGCAGTTCATTGGGCGTCACTTTCAAACTCTGGGTGAGTTCGGTGACGACCTGTTCATCGGCTTGAAATCGCGCGATTGCCGCATCGGCGGTAACCGCTTCAAGTCGTCTGACACCTGCGGCAATCGACGAATCGCTGATGATTTTGAAAGGACCAATATCGCCCGTGGCGCGAACGTGCGTGCCGCCGCAAAGTTCAGTTGAAAATCCCGGCACGCTGACGACGCGCACCGTAGAGCCATATTTTTCGCCGAATAGCGCCATCGCGCCCGATTTCACCGCTTCATCATAAGATTTGAGTTCGGTCTGGGTCGGGCGATTGAGCAGTATTTCGCGGTTGACGAGTTCTTCAATCTCAGCAATTTCTTCGGCGCTGAGCGGCGCGTAATGCGAAAAATCGAACCGTAATCTATCGGGCGCAACCAGCGAACCGGCTTGTTTGACGTGCGGACCCAAAACCTCGCGCAACGCCGCGTGCAATAAATGCGTGCCCGTGTGATTGGCTTTGATCTTCCGGCGACGCTCGGCGTCAACCCGTGCCGTCACACTGTCTCCTACGTTGAGTTGACCGCTTTCTATTTTTACTTTATGGAAAATAAACCCCTGTGATGGAGAAAAAGTATCTTGTACAGTTGCTAAAATATTCTCACCTTCCAATATTCCAGTGTCACCAACTTGACCACCTGCTTCAGCATAAAAAGGTGTGCTGCTAAGAAGAACCTCTCCATTTTCCCCGGCTAATAGAGGCTTATTGTTAATAACAGGTTTATTGTCATACGCGAGAGGCCCTTCAGGTGCATCGTTATCGATAGCTCGCAACTTACCGTCAACAATAATAGCAAGAACACGCGCATTTGAAGTCTCAAGCTCTTCGTAGCCGATAAATCGTGGCGCAAAGTTGATTGTGAGTCTTGCAGCTAACCCATAAATGGGGCTTGTTCTTTTAGCTATAGTCGTCGCTTCCTGCGCGCCGCTTTGTTGCAATTCGGCAATCGCCGCGTTGAACTGTTCGGTGAATTCGTTCTCTTCAATGTCCCAACCGCGTTGACTGAGTTTGACGCGAATCAAATCGGTCGGCACCCCATAAGTGTCGTACAACTTCGCGAGTTCACTCATCGGCGGCATTTCATCTTTGTATTTATTGAACACCTCGGCGCTGCGCGGTTCGGCAATATTTAAAATGCGGCTATAGCTGCGTTCTTCGCGCTGAACGATTTCCACGATAGCCGGACGCGCCGCGATGAGTTCAGGGTACGGCTCTTTCATTAACTCAATGACAAACTCGCACACTTTATGGAAAAACGGCGGTTGCAACTTGAGTCCCGTGATGCCGTGATAGATGGCGCGGCGCAAAATTTTTCTGAGCACATAATTTCTGCCGACATTGCCCGGCGCGATGCCATCGGCAATTGAAAACGAAGCCGAACGCGCGTGGTCAGCCAGCACCCGCATAGCAAAACCTTCGGGCGAATCATAGACATAAACTTTTCCCGCAAGCTCTGCGATGAAATTGATAATCGGCTTGATGAGGTCGGTTTCGTAATTTGAACTGACGCCTTGAATGACTGCGGTGATGCGCTCAAGTCCCATGCCGGTATCCACGGATGGCGCGGGTAATGGGTCAAGCACATATTGATTTTCGGTTCCCGGTTTGACGTAGCGGTTGTATTGCATGAACACGTCGTTCCAGATTTCCATGGTGATGTCGCCCGTGCCATTGACATATTCGGCGCGATTGAACTCAGGGTCTTCCGGGTGTTCGCCTTGATAGTAATGAATTTCCGAACAGGGTCCGCAGGGTCCGGTTTCGCCCATCTGCCAGAAATTGTCTTTGCGTCCGAATCTGAGGATGCGCTCAGGCGGCGCGCCGACCTGTTCCCAGTAACGCGCTGCTTCGTCGTCTGCCGGAACTTCATCGTCGCCGCCGAACACCGTAAACCACAAACGCTTCGGGTCAAGACCAAAAACGTTTACCAGCAAATCCCACGAAAAATAGATGGCTTCTTTTTTGAAGTAATCGCCGAATGAAAAATTGCCGAGCATCTCAAAAAAGGTATGATGGCGCGTGGTGCGTCCGACTTCGTCGAGGTCGTTATGTTTGCCGCCCGCGCGTATACATTTTTGCGAAGACGTAGCGCGTTTGTAGTCGCGTTGTTCCGCGCCCAAAAATACATCTTTGAATTGATTCATCCCGGCATTGGTAAATAACAAAGTCGGGTCATTTGCCGGAAGCAGAGGCGAGCTTTTCACGATGCGATGCCCGCGCTCGGCAAAATAGTCTAAAAACTTTTGTCTGATTTCATGTCCAGTCATAACGGTTATCTTTTATGTTTAAAGTTGAAATGCGGATTATAACAAACCAAAGCAGACTGTCACAGTAGCGCCCGATAGTTATTGAAGTGAGGGGAAGGCGATGAATAAGCTTTACGGCTTTCCGCACACTCAATTGGTCTGCAATGAGTGGTAAAAATCATCTTGGGATTGAACGGATGAAACGGATTTGACGGATTCAATCCGCTCAACGAATCCTCGCGAACAGCCGCATCCGAAAGCTGAACCCTCTCTCTTGAAAAAAGGCACACGCTCTTCGGAGGTAGTAACTGAAACGGAAAATAAGCGACAGCGCGTGTGATTGCCAATTAATTGATGTGGGCGTTCTCTTCGTCTTTGCTTGCGAGAATGTCGAGCAACAGCCCGGTGTTGTTGCCGGTGTGAAAAATCTGTGTGTAGGCTTTATCGGTTTTTCTGAAGGCGAATGAGCCTTCGTGTAAATCGAGAAAAATACTGAGCGCCTGCGAACCGGTCAGCAGCCCGAATTTCGCATTGACCAGACGACCTTCGTTGAAATAGATAATGCCCTGTTCGTCATTTAAAGGAATGACCAACTCACCCGACACTTTGCTGTTTTCAATCATCTGAATGACATCAAAGAGATTGATAATCGCGAAATTGCCGGTCAGGATGGTCTGCTCGTCCGGCATACTTTGCGCCAGATAACCGCTGTTCATTTGCCGAACCGCCTGCGGCGGATTCAAATTTTGTGTCGGTACACGTGTACCGGCAGGCGGCGGCGCAGGTTTATTGAGCGGCGCGGTCGGCGGGTTTGCCTCGTTTGCAGGTTGCGGCGACTTGCCCGTCGATAAATTGCCGGTCGGCGGACTGTTTTGCGGCAAAGTGAGACCGCCCGAATTCAAAGGCACTGTTGATTTAGTTAGCGAAAGATAAATATTTTTGTCAAAAGGTTCTTTTTCAACGAGACAGCGAATGGCATATTCCTGTTCGGGTTTTAATTTCAAAAATTGAATCCCCATGCCGACCTGCGGCATGCAATATCGCACTTCGCCTTCGATTTCCATCGGCAGTCCTAAAACCACAAAGCGCATTTTCAAAATTGAACCGATTGCCAGATGCGCCAGCGAATCAATAAACAGTCCGGTTATGCTGATGTCGTTAATGCGCGTGTTGAGTCTGCCGATGCCTTTGCCTTCGCATTGAATTTCGCAGATATAACTGACGCGCTTGGCGCGTCTTCGTTCATTGTCTTTTGAAACCATTGGGTATTCTCTTTTTCTTTCGCGGTCTTATCGCTTGAGCATAATCAACTACACAAGGCAGCGTGGATTTCTGAAAATCAACGGATGCAATCTGATTTATGTCCATTCTTCGTCTGTGGCATTTTCAATCAGGCGCAGTTTTTTCATAATCAAATCATATGAAAAACCCTGCCTGATCAGATGCGCGATAATCCGGCGTTTACTTTTCGGGTCATCCGGGAGGCCGTGAATGCGCAGGTGCTTATCTATTGCTTGTTGCAGAGAATTCTCTTCCGTACTCTCCGCATAAATTTTCTCAAAAGTCTCTTCGATAATTGCGCGCGGAACCTTTTTTTCAACCAGTTCACGCCGCAACCGCGATTTACCGATGGCGCGCAAACTGAGGCGCGACTCAGCGTAGTTGAGCGCAAAACTGCGGTCATTGATATAGCCCAACTCTTTCAGTCTGGCAATCGCCTGTTCAATCATTTGCGGCTCAAGCCAGCTTTTTTCAAGTAACTTTTCGCGCAACTGTTGTTCGCTTCGCGCTCTGGCGGCAAGCAGTTTGAGCGCCGCATTCATCGCCTTCTGGCGCGCCTTTTCTTCGCTTAACGGCGCGCGCGGTTTGCTTTCAACATCTTCATCGGCTGCGGAATTTTGTTCCGCTCCCGGATAAGCCTTGCCTGTGCCGCGACGGGCGCGGTTTATCGGATAATCTGTTCTTTTCCTTCTAAAAGCCAATTGACGAACTGTTTGGTTTCAGGTTTTGCGCCTTCAAGTGATGCCGTGCGTTTACGCGAACGTTCCATATCGTCGCGCGCCTGATCGGCGGCTGAACGAATCCCGGAAACCCGCAATTTAAATTCATCGGGATTGGTCGAACTTGCCAACGCCTCTTCATACGTTATCAACCCTTGTGAATACAAATCAAATAGCGATTGATCAAAAGTCTGCATGCCGTATTGTGAAGTTCCTTGAGCAATCGCGTCACGAATCAAATGGGTCTTTTCAGCATAGACCACGCAATCGCGTATGTAAGGGGTTACGACCATCACTTCGACGGCAGGCACACGACCAAGCGTCGGGTCAGCGGCGCGCACCAATCGCATGGAAATCACCCCACGCAGGACGCTCGCCAGTTGCAGGCGAATGGAATTCTGCTGATGCGGCGGAAAACTCGAAACGATGCGTTGAATGGTTTCCGTCGCATCCAGGGTGTGCAGCGTTGATAAAACCAGGTGTCCGGTTTCGGCTGCCATCAAAGCCGTTTCAATGGTTTCGTGGTCACGCATTTCACCGACCAGAATAACATCCGGGTCTTGTCGCAATGCGCCGCGCAACGCCTCATAAAAACTGCGGGTATCGACATCGACTTCGCGTTGATTGACATAAGCTTTTTTGTCGCGATGCAAAAATTCAATCGGGTCTTCGATGGTGACAATGTGCCCTGTGCGCATGCGGTTGATGTAATCAATCATGGCTGCCAGCGTGGTGGATTTGCCGGAGCCTGTGGTTCCCGTAACCAGCACCAGACCGCGCGAATTATCGGATAAATGATTAATCGCCGTCGGCAGGCGTAATTCTTCGATGGTACGAACGGTCGTCGGAATGACGCGCAGCACCATACCGACGGTGCCGCGTTGTTGAAAGATATTGCAGCGGAAACGCCCTAACCCTTGCACCGCATAAGCCACGTCGATTTCCGAATTTTCACTGAAGCGTTGTTTCTGCCGGTTATTCATCATTGAAAAAGCCATGTTAAGCGTATCTTCGGCTGAAAGTCTTTGCGCTTCGACCATCGCTTGAAGGTCACCGTTGATTCGTAGAAATGGAAAGCTCCCGGCTTTGATGTGTAAATCCGATGCCCCCTTGCTACAGGCAAGGGTTAATAGTTGGTCAATGCTTGCTGACATTTTTGCCTCTTTGAAATCTGGGTTAGTAAACTGTTTATACCATCAATGAAAGTTGACGAGGTTCAGTGCAAAGGGGCAGCCTTCTTCAAACTCAGAGATTGACGACGGGTTAAGCTAGCGACAGTTTCAGCGTTGGTATTATAGGTTCAACCAAAATGCACTTCAACAGTTTAGTTTTCAGCGGGTGGTCGGTGGTCGGTAACCGGTACTCGGTAGCCGGTAGTCAGGAATTTCTGATAAAAGTTATGCCGTTTCCCAAACCACCAATTATCGTCTGTCAGCTACCCATTACCGGCTACCGATTACCAGCTACCGATTTTTTATTGTTTTGCCGAAGTAAATTTGATTTCGCCATTTTTGCCGAGCAGTTTGGTGACGCTGTAGCGGGCAAAGCCGCCGCTTTTGCTACCATCATATTCAAACTCGTAAGTTCCCTGCTGGCTGGGTTCGAGGGTAGCGGGGGTGATGGCGACCTGACGAACTTCAATGGGGTTTTCGCCGCGATAAAAAGTAATTTCAACCGATAACTCTTCGAGCGTTTCCTGTGAAATATTCAACACCGCGCCTCGGGCTTTGACGATATTTTTATTCACTTCCGGGTTACGCGAAGGAATGATTTGCGCTCGCGGGGTTTCAACCGCAGGAGCGGGCGCTTGCCCTGTGCGCAATCGCGCCAGCACCGCATCGACGCGATTATGAAATGAAGGAATTTTGAAATAGGCTGCCACACCGCCGCCCATTATTAACAAAACAATTAAAAAGGTAATCAACCCACCACGACTCGTGTCGCCGGTATCCGTCGGTTCGCCATAATGGGTAAATCCGGTGACGCCGATTTCCTCTTCAGCAATGACGGGTTTGCCAATTACCAGTGGCGCATCGCTGGCTTCGACCGGCAACCCCAGAACGGCTCCTGCAACTTTGCGATTGGCTGGCGCAGGGTGCCAGTCCGCCTTGGGGTGCGCGGTCACCACTTCGGTTTGCGGATTGAAAACCGGCACAGGCTGCGGTTTCGCGTTTTCAAAAACCGGCTCTCTATCAATTCGCGTTTCTTTGGTGCGCAAGGGCGCGATGGTTCGCGTCTGTGCAGGTGAGGGCGCGGGTTCGCTTTGCGGAATCAGCGGCTCGATGCGTGGCGGTTCAAACGGCTCGCGGCGCGGGCGGGGCGGCGTGAAATTTTCCTGTGCAGCGGGCGGCTCAACGCGCGCCGAGGCTTCGCTGATGACGCTTGCCAATGGTTTTGTCGCGCTGTCCTCAAATGCGGCATATTGGGTCGTCACCGGCGCTTGTCGCTCACTGGTAAGCGTTGAAGTCGGCTCGGCTTTTAACTCTTCCCATACTTCATCACTAAAGGGGGTTTCTTCATTTGCGGCAATCTCAGGTTCGGGCGCAGACGTTAGCATCGCGGTTTCATCAACCGCTGGCGGCGCAGACGAACTCGACAGAATAAGCGTTTCATCGGGCGCAGTCTGAGTTTCATTTTGATGGGCTAATGTAACATTTGCTTCGTCTATCAAGGCTGCTTGCGCGGGTGTTGACGCTTCGGCTTTCACATTTTCCGGTTCAACAGGCAACGTGGCAGATTCAACTTCGGACGGCGCTTCCTCAAATGATGGAGAAGATTCAACGGCTACCGCTTCGGGCGATTCATCAACGCTTGATTCACCGGCAATTTCATCGCTCCAGTATTTGTGCGGTGACGGAACCTCATCAAGCGCGTTTTTTTTTGCGGTAATCTCTGCCTCAAGAATTTCATCAGGCGCAGATTCCAGAACGCTTTCCTGTTCGGTGACGATTGGCGGTTCATCGGTCAATAATTTTTTAATCTCCGGTTCATCTTCCACCCCGCCCCGCTTGCGGTTAATCATCAAATAAACCAGCAAGGCGAGTCCCGCAAGAAAGAAGAAAATGCCAACCGTCCAAAGCAACCACGAAACTTTCGCCGGTTGCGCCTGCAAGAAATAAATAAGTGTTAAACGCATGCTTTATCGTCCCATTTTGAGAATAACAGTCTGCCTGATTGCTGCTCAAGCAAGACTTCTGTCCTATGTTTCTACTGATGCCGCGCCTGGCTGGGTAGGTTGCGCGAGCCCCATCAATGACTCAATAATCATCGCCTCTTCATCTGGCGCGACGGTTCGTAAATCAATCACCACGCGGTCACGTTCAGTTCGTGCAACAATCGGAATCGGTTGATTTCTCAACTGCGTTTCAATGGTTGCCGCAGATAATTCTGCTGATTGAATGGTCACCAGCACCGTGGACAATTTCACTTCGGGAGCCGAACCGCCACCAATTACCGATGCGCCGCGTTCGAGCGCGATGTGCAAACGCTTGCCGGTTGCGGCAATCAACCGCTGACAAAATGCTTCGGCGCGTCCGGCAATTTCATTTTCGTTCATTGCCATCGCGCGAATCACCGGCACATCGCGAGTAGCAGCGCCGCGTTCATAAATTCTCAAAGTCGCTTCAAGCGCCGCATAAGTCATCTTGTCAACCCGCAAGGCGCGCATTAATGGATTCTTTCTCACCCGTTCAATAATCGCGCGGGTTCCGGCAATGATACCGGCTTGCGGCCCGCCTAACATTTTATCGCCGCTAAATGCCGCAACCGAAATCCCAGCTTTGAAAGATTCATTCACCACCGGCTCATCTTTGACGCCGTAAGGCGCAAGGTCAATCAAACATCCTGAACCCAAATCTTCAAATACCGGGATGCCTGCGCGTTCTGATAATTCGGCGATTTCTGCCAGCGTCGGGCGTTCAGTAAATCCAATAACGCGATAATTCGACGGATGCACACGTAAAATCAACCGCGTATGTTCGTTAATGGCACTTGCATAATCGCTGATGCGTGTGCGATTGGTGGTGCCGACTTCGCGAAGTTTTGCGCCGCTTTTTTCCATCACTTCGGGAATACGAAAACTGCCGCCGATTTCAATCAACTCGCCACGCGAAACAATCACTTCGCCGCCTTCGGCAAGGGTGTTTAATACCAGCAGCACCGCCGCCGCGCAATTGTTGGCGACAATCGCGTCCTCGCTGCCAACGAGTCGCGCCAGCAACTGCTGACAATGCATTTCGCGTTTGCCGCGTCTGCCCGCAAGCAAATCGTATTCGAGATTTGCATAATGCGAAGCGGCGTCTGCAATTGCGGCAATCGCCTCTCGGGCAAGCGGCGCGCGTCCCAAGTTGGTATGAATAATCACCCCGGTTGCGTTTATCACGCGCCTGAGCGAAGGTTGCATCACAACCCTCGCTTTGCTCTCAAGCCTTTGCGTAATCTCTGCTTCTAAATCGACGCCAGACTCCGGGCTTCCCTTTCCTGAATCCTGAATCCTGAATCCTGAATCCTGAACCAGTTGTTCGCGCAATTCGTCGACGATTTCACGCAACAAATCACGAACGCGGTCGCGGCTCAAGGTTGCAGAGAGTTTCACTGCCGCAGAACTTGCGAGCAATTTTTCGATAGATGGCAACGCTCTCAGTAATTCGTTCGACATGGATTATTATTGACACGCCCAAGCGGCTATCTTAGATTCTAGCATAACCCCCAAATTATCTAAGCCTCTGACGAAATTTTATTAAATGGAACCACAAAAGCCCATCAATCCGATTGACCAGGACCTTGACCGATTGGAAACTGAAATCCGTCGTTTGAAAGTTGAGTATGATATTTTTTTCAATGGCGGCACGGCTAAACCACCGATGGATACCAAAGGTCGCGTCGAAGCCATGATTAAACGCATCTTCGATTTGAAGGGCATGTCATTCGGTCAGCGGTTTCGTTATAACAACCTGGTCGCCCGCTACAATGTGATGCGCGAATTGTGGCGGCGTCAGCAACAGAAGCGCGAAGAAAATGGCGTTTTGCCAACTGTCGAAGCGGTCGCGGCAGTCAAATCCATCAACGTCGCGATTCGTTGTCGCGACCCGAAACGCGAACCTGAAAAAGTCAGCGAACTTTATGATTATCTGCTGGCGGCTAAACGCGAATGTGGTGAGCGCATCAATGGTTTGAAATTTGACACCTTCCAGAATTTTATCTTCACGCGCTCAGACCAGATTAAACAGACCTTGAAAACCGAAGCCGTCGATTTCATTGTCGTGGTCGAAAACGGCAAAGTGAAATTTACGGCGCGCGCCGTCAAAGACCCGTCGAAAGCGCCGGAGCGTAAAGTCGGTCGCTTGACCACCGGGGCGCTTACCCATCCACATAACCGCGATTAAGCCAAACGAACTTCCTCATCCCCACCTCGATAATAAAAAAAGCCCGATTTTACAGGCTTTTTCGTATAATTCGGCGAATGACAAATCAATCCCGTTTGCTAATCGGCGAAGCACTCTGTTAGCATCCATAGCTGGCACGGTAGTGACCAGCATCAAATTCAAACTGCATCAAGCCATTGATGCTTCGCGAGGTAAATTAAAGATGCTGGCTGGTGACATTCTTGAAGCTTTAACCTTTGACGACGTTTCCCTGGTTCCGGCGCGCAGTGGCGTGCTTCCCAATCAGGCAGAAACCGAAACCCGATTCTCACGCAATATTCCTCTCAATATTCCCATCACCTCCGCCGCAATGGATACGGTTACGGAATCGCATCTGGCGATTGCCATTGCTCAACAAGGCGGCATCGGAGTCGTTCACAAAAATCTGTCCATCGACGCGCAACGCGACGAAGTCGATAAAGTGAAACGCAGCGAATCGGGCATGATTGTTGACCCGATAACCATGACGCCTGAC
This sequence comes from Acidobacteriota bacterium, assembly GCA_040754075.1. Classification (NCBI taxonomy): domain Bacteria; kingdom Pseudomonadati; phylum Acidobacteriota; species Acidobacteriota bacterium. The sequence continues at coordinate 338,036 of JBFMDH010000002.1, read as the reverse complement.
AGAAAAATTGCCGAGGCAATGGAAATGATGCAGCGTTATCGCATTTCGGGCGTGCCGATTGTCGAAGCCAACGGTCACCTCGTAGGCATTCTGACGAACCGCGATTTGCGCTTTGAAACCCGTTCGGATTTACCCATCAGCGAAGTGATGACCAAAGAGCCGCTCATCACCGTCCCGGTTGGCACCACGCTGATTGAAGCCAAAGCCAAACTGCAACAACATCGCGTCGAAAAACTCCTGGTGGTTGACGAGAATCAAAAGCTCAAAGGTTTAATCACCGTCAAAGACATTCAAAAAGCTATCAAATACCCGCTTGCCGCTAAAGATAATCTCGGACGTTTGCGGGTCGCCGCAGCCATCGGCGCGACCGGCGATTTTGTCGAGCGCGCCCAGGAACTGGTTCGCGCCCGCGTTGACGCCTTGGTGATTGACACCGCACACGGGCACACCGAAGGGGTTATCAGCGCGGTAAAAGCCATCAAAAGACAATTCCCTGATGTTGATTTGGTAGCCGGTAATGTATCGACTGCGGAAGGCACGAAAGATTTGATTCTCGCAGGCGTTGATGCCATTAAAGTCGGGCAAGGCAGTGGTAGTATCTGCACAACGCGAATCGTCAGCGGCGCAGGTATTCCGCAGGTAACTGCGGTAATGGAATGTTCGAGAGCCGCGCATGGAACCGGTGTTCCGATTATCTCTGATGGCGGCATCAAATATTCCGGTGAGATTGCCAAAGCGATTGCCGCAGGCGCAGACACTGTCATGATTGGTTCATTGTTTGCCGGAACCGATGAAAGTCCCGGCGAAATTATTTTATATCAAGGGCGTTCATTTAAATCCTATCGCGGTATGGGTTCGATTGGCGCGATGCGCGAAGGCAGCAAAGACCGCTACGGACAGGCTGATACCGAAATGTCCAAGCTCGTCCCCGAAGGCATCGAAGGGCGTGTGCCTTACAAAGGACCGCTATCGGCAATGATTCAACAACTGGTCGGCGGTTTAAAATCCGGTATGGGTTATACCGGTTGTCGCACTATTCAAGAACTCAAAGAGCGCGCCCAATTCATTCGCGTCACCAACGCCGGGCTTCGCGAAAGCCACGTCCATGATGTCATCATCACCAAAGAAGCGCCGAATTATCAGATTGAATAGAAAGCAGGATTTAGGAATCAGGATTCAGGGGCGGTCAGTGACCGCCTTTTTGTTTAACGAGTCGCAGCATATGAGATTTTATTCGGCGAAATGACAGGCGACGACATGCTGCGGCGCGAGTTCGCGTAGCGCAGGTTCGGTTTTGCATTCATCTTGCGCCAGCGGACAGCGATTGCGAAATCGACAACCGGTGGGGAAATCCAAAGGACTCGGCACTGCGCCGGGTATCACGTCAAGCGTCGCTTTCTTTTCTGCTATCGAAGGTAATGAACGAAACAGTCCGTGTGTGTACGGATGTTTCGGGCGCTCGAACAAATCATTGACGCTGGCGTATTCGACAATCTTGCCCGCATACATCACCGCGACATTATCACAGGTTTCGGCAACCACACCCAAATCATGAGTGATGAGCAAAACCGCCATATTGAATTCGCCTTGCAGTTCTCTTAAAAGTTCAAGGATTTGCGCTTGAATCGTCACATCGAGCGCCGTGGTCGGTTCATCGGCAATCAGCAATTGCGGTTTACAAACCAATGCCATCGCGATCATGGCGCGCTGTTTCATGCCGCCCGACATCTGGTGCGGGTATTCATCAAATCGGGTTTCCGGCGAAGGGATGCCGACGCGCCTGAGCATTTCAACCGCCAGGCGCCGCGCTTCAGCTTCCGACGTTTTCTGATGCTCAATGATGGCTTCGGTGATTTGTTTGCCGATGGACATGATGGGATTGAGCGACGACATCGGCTCTTGAAAAATCATGGAAATCAGATTGCCGCGCACCCGTCGCAATTCTTTTTCATTTTTCGCGAGTAAATTTTCGCCTTGAAAACGTATCTCGCCGCCTTCGTATTTGGCGGGCGGCACGGGCAGCAATTGCAGAATCGAAAATGCCGTGACCGATTTGCCGCAACCCGATTCGCCAACCAGTCCCAAAGTTTCACCTGCGCGCATTTGCAGATTCACCCCATCAACGGCTTTTAAAATTCCATCTTCGGTATGAAAGTAGACTCGCAGATTTTTGATTTCGAGAATAGCAGACGCTTCACTTGCGGATTGCGAACCGTTCAATTGCGGATTGCGGATTGCGGATTGCGGATTGTTGCTCAGGGATTGCAAGTTATCGGTTTCGCTCATGTTTGAGTCTTTAACAAAATGCACCGTCTTTGGCGTGTCGCAGATAATGAAATTTGTTTACCTATCGGCAACTACATTTATTTTTTTCGCGGGGAGAGGATGTCGCTTGCTAAATAGATTTGCTTTTGTCCCTCGTCGCGCACCAGATGCGCGAGGTCGCTCAGTTTTAAATCCGCGTCCTGGGTTGCGAGTTTAATGACCATCGGCAGATTGACGCCGGTGACGACTTCAACCGGCAAATCATCGAGGAAACTGGCGGCAAGATTGGTCGGCGTGCCGCCGAAAACATCTGTTAGTAGCAACACGCCCGCGCCGCTATTGACCTGATTGATGGCGCGTTCGATTTCTTCGCGGGCAATGTCTACATCGTCGTGCCAGCCGATGGACACGGCTTTAATGTGATGAATTTCGCCAACGATGGTTTCGGCAGCCAACACCAGTTCGTTAGCCAGTTGTCCGTGGGTTACGATCACTCCGCCAATCATCAGCTTTCAGGATACAGGAGCCAGGATACAGGATTCAGGGAAAGGAAAGTATGAAGTAGGAAGGCTGAACGATGAACCGAAAGCGTTTTGTAGTTGTTCATCGTTCAGCCTTCATCGTTTCTTCTCCCTGAATCCTGTATCCTGTATCCTGAATCCTAGCTCCTTTCATGCTTTATATCGTTGCTGGTCTTTATCAATATCGCGATGCATCACACGGGTTTTATAACCGCGTGCATTCAATTGTTTATGCAAAGCTTCAGCAATCATCACCGAACGATGCCGCCCGCCTGTACAACCGATGCCAATGGTCAAATAACTTTTGCCTTCGCGTTGATAACGCGGCAATAGATACGCCAGTAAATCAACGAAACGATAAATCGCCTCTTCGACTTCGGATTCGTTTTCCAGATATTCAATCACCGGCGCATCACGCCCGGTATAGGCTCTGAGTTCAGGGATGAAATGCGGATTTGGCAAAAACCGGACATCGAAAATCATGTCGGAACTACGCGGAATGCCGTGGCGGAATCCGAATGAGGCGATGGTGACGCTCAAATCTTTTGCCTGACCTTTTTCGGCAAACCGCTCTTTGATGACATCGCGCAAGGTGTGCACGGTATGTTCCGACGTATCAATAATCACATCGGCAAGAGTGCGAATTTCCGCGAGCATTTCGCGCTCCTGTTCGGTTGCGGCAGAAACCGTGCCTTCCGGCAGCGGATGCGGTCGGCGGGTTTCGCTGTAACGCCTGAGCAAGACATCAGTATCGGCTTCCAGAAACACCACCGTGACATCAACGTCTTTGGCGAGTAACTCCTGATGAATTTGCGGAAAGAGATTAACCAAATCGCGCGACCGCACATCAACGACAAAAGCTGTGCGGTTGATTTCCATGGATTCATCACACAGGCGGACGAATGTGGGAATGAGTTGCACCGGAAGATTATCAACCGCGAAATAGCCTAAATCTTCAAACACTTTGAGCGCAGAAGACATCCCTGCGCCACTCATCCCGGTAATAATGACAACGGAAACAGCCATAAATCAGTAGTCGGCAGTCGGTGGTCGGAAGCCGGTTATTCGCCATTACGACTGACTACCGGCTACCGGCTACTGGCTACCGCGTTAAGGTTCAATCAAACCGAAGTTGCCATCTGTGCGTTTGTAGAGGACGCCGACCTTGTTGGTTTCGGCATCGCGAAAGACGATAAATAAATCTTCAGAATCGGCGACCAGCAAAGCCGCCTCTTCGGGAGTCATGGGTTTCACTTTATAGCGACGCGCCGGAATGATGCGTGGCGCAGGTGGTGCGGCTTCGATAATGCCACCGGGCACGGGGGCGACTTCTTTAACCGGTTGACGATTGCGTTTTGCGGACTGAAATTTTTCTTTGACCTTGAAAATTTGTTTTGTAACTTTGGTTGCCGCGAGGATGATAGATTGCTTGACATCGTTATTTTCGGCAATCCCGGTAAAGACCGTATCACGCCAACGTATAACAATCTCGGCGCGTTTGCGATGTTTTTCGGATGACAGGATGATGTGCGTCCGCATGGGCGCGGAATCCAGAACTTTATTAAGTTTTTGCAACTCTTTTTGTGCCAGTTTCTCAATTGCAGGAGTTACTTCAATATGACGACCTGTGAATTCAAATTCCATAACAGCATATGCTCCTTTCTTTGAAGTAGATGGCAGGCAGTAGGCAGTAGGCAGCGATTTTCAACAACTCAATTCTGCAACATGCTTACTCCTCGCTGATTGAGAGGCGGTCAAAGAACAAGGAAAGACGAAAAACTCAGACAATTGACCGACGTTCGCGCGAGCCGGGAATATTCATCTGGTCGCGATATTTGGCAACCGTGCGGCGGCTCAATTTGACGCCTTCTTTGGCGACGCGCTTGGCAATTTCGTCGTCGGTAATCGGGTTGTGCGAATCTTCTTCCTCAATCATTTTTTTAATCTTCAATTTGAGCACCCGCGTCGAAACATCTTCACCGGTATCCGAGCGCATGCCTTCGGTAAAAAACCTTCGCAGTTCATAAACGCCCTGCGGCGTATTGACATATTTGCGATTGACAACGCGCGAAACGGTGCTGAGGTGCATACCGATGTCTTCGGCAATATCTTTGAGCATCATCGGCTTGATATGCTCTGTGCCTTTGTCGAGAAATTCGCGCTGACGTTCAACGATTGACTGGCAAACGCGGTAAATCGTCTGCCGTCGATGTTCGATATTTTTCAGTAAATCGACTGCCGAACGAAAACGCTCTTTGATGTAATCGCGGGTCTCTTTCGAGGCGTCTTTGGATTCCATCATCTGCCGGTAGGTGCGATTGATTCTCAACCCCGGCACCCCGTCATCTTCAAAGCGGATGACATAATCATCACCGACTTTTTCGATGGTCACTTCGGGAACCACGGGTTGCGCTTCTTCGGCGGAATATTTGCGACCGGGTTTGGGGTCGAGCTTTTTAATAATCGCCATTTCGGCGAGCACCTGATCAACTGAAACCCCCAGGTTCTTGGCGAGGTCGGGCAGTTTATGGGTTTGCAAATTTTCAAAATGGTCGCGCACCATCCGATATGCCAGGCGTTCGCCGTATCCATAATATTCGAGTTGAATCATTAACGATTCGCGAACATTAGCAGCCGCCACACCGACCGGGTCTAATCGCTGAATGATGTGCAAAGCCTGTTGCACGACCTCTTCTGACCACGGACCCATCGCCGCAATCTCTGCAATCGTGGCATCAAGAAAGCCGGTGTTTTCATCAAGGTTGCCGATAATCGCTTCGCCGGCGCGAATCACCTCTTTAGGCGCTTCCACCAGATGCAATTGCCACATCAATTGTTCATAAAGCGACTGGCGGCGGGTCAGCATATTTTCAAACGAGGTCTCTTCGCGCGCTTCATATTCGTGGGTCTTGTAACCCGGATCGAGATATTCTTCAAAAGTGGAGCCGAAATCGATTTCCTGAAAAGAATCGCGTTCGCGGTCAGGTTCCGTATCGCCCTCAAAAGGTGAAGCCTCGGTTGCGGTATTAGTGACAGAAGGCTCAACCGTATCAAAGGATTCTGCCGCGCGGGTTTCAGTGCTTTGAACGGGCGTTTCAGGTGCCGCATAATCGGCAATCGTCGCATCGATTGAGGCGATCTCTTCGTTCATCGAAGTATCCGGCGCGTCTCCCGGTTCGACGGCTTCGAGCACAGGATTGGCGGTGATTTCCGTGGTAATCATGTCAGCCATTTCGAGCTTGGTCATCGCCAGTAGCTCGATACGTTGACGCATCTGCGGCGTGAGCACCAATTTCTGCGAAAGGCTGGTTTGAAGATTTGGTCTAACTGACATAATGCTACCAATCGGTCGTCGGTCGTCGGTCGTCGGTGGTCAGTAAATTTTTGGTTTTAAGAACTGACTACTGACTACTGACTACTGACTCTTACATCCTGAAATTTTCTCCCAAATAAACTTGTTTCACTTCTTTGTCGCGCGTCAGCGCATCCGGTGTTCCGGCTCTGAATATTTTCCCTTCGTTGATTATATACGCTCTGTCGGTAATTGCCAGAGTCTCACGGACATTATGGTCGGTTATCAAAACCCCGATGCCGCGTTCGCGCAGTCTTTTCAATATTTTTTGTATATCAATCACCGCTATCGGGTCAATACCGGCAAACGGCTCATCAAGCAAAATAAATCGCGGTTCAATCACCAGACAACGCGCAATTTCTGTGCGCCGCCGTTCACCACCCGATAATTGATACGCTTTGGTGTGACGCACGCGGGCAATATCAAAATCATTTAACAGGCTTTCAAGCCGTTGTTCGCGCTCAGCTTTCGTAAGCGGCAGGGTTTGCAAGACCAGCCAGATATTTTCTTCAACCGACAATTTGCGAAACACCGAGGCTTCCTGCGGCAAATAGCTGATGCCGTTGCGCGCTCGCAAATACATGGGCAACCGCGAGATGTCTTTGGTATCGAGATAAACCTTGCCGGCATCAGGTCGTTCGATCCCGACTATCATATAAAAAATCGTGGTTTTGCCCGCGCCATTTGGACCCAACAGTCCGACAATTTCCCCCTGTACGATTTCAAGCGAAACATCATTGACCACAGGGCGTTTGCGATAGGATTTTCGCAAATGCTCAACGCCGAGTACGCTCAAGGCTCGCAATCCGGCGCTTTCGCTGATGCCAACTTGCCGGTTCGCTACAGGCTTGCCGTTGATTTCCGACAAGACCAATTCATTGATGACGACTGGCGCATATTCGGTTTGGTTAATTTCGGCTTGCAAATTCACAGTTGTTTCAACAGGGTGTTTCAGAAGTTGTTCAGCAGTTTCCGGCGTCAACGCATCAGATAAATTCACGCTGACCGGTAATGCCGCAAGAGATTCAAAATCATCTGTAGCCGCAGACACGCCCACCTGAATTTCCGCATTTTCCTCAGATAAATGGGTCGTAATGAGCGAATCCGACGAAGGCGTAATCAAGCGCGCAGGCGCGCTCTTTCGCTTAATATTAGGGGCGGTCGGGTTGGATTTACTGCGTCTATTTTTTTTGGCTGGTGATTTACTCACGGACACCTTTGCAACTGCTTTCTGCTGACAAAATTTATTTATTTTTGGTTAGCCGATGAGTCGTTTTCACGCGCCCTGTCCCTTGTTGATTCTCCACAACGACCTTATCATCGCGACTATAGAAAGTCAATTGACCGCCTGTTGTGGTTCCCTTCTCGGCGTCTTCAACTCTGGCATTTTTTCCTACTAAAATGGCGCGACCATCCGCAGATGTGTAAATCGCTTTATCGCCGGTTCCGCGTCGTCCGGGCTGGGTCAACACAACCGCGCCTTCGGCAATCATCTTTTCGACTTCATTGCTTTCCTGCATTAAATGAACATCCACCACCGCGGCTTCGATATTGTCCGTGCCCTGTCGCGCTTTCACGGAACCCTCATAATGAACGAGGCGCTCTTTATCCGAATAAATCATTTTGTCGGCGGTCGCAAAACCCGGAACCACCTCCTGTTGATTGGCGTCATTATTTTTCTTCGCATTATAAAGCGCGCTTTCAACCCGACTGGTGGCAATCATCTTTTTATCATTTTGAAAAAGTTCGATGCGGTCGGCTTTGACAAAATTGTTATCTTGCCAGCCCCGCGCATTGCCCGTGTAAATGGCATAGCCTTCCGAGTTGCGCGCATCAGCTTTTTCAGCCGTCATAAAGACCGGCGACTTGGTATTTTTGAAAGGGGTGGCGTCACCCGCCGTTTCGCGACTGTAATAGGTCGTGCGCACATCGCCGCGCGCATGGGTTTCATCTTTGCTGCGGTCGTAATCAATTTCGTTAGCCTGGGTGCGGGCTTCGGCGTCCCAGACCATCGGACGTTTGCCGCGCAGATAAAGCATCTCGATTTGCCCGTTGTAAGTTGCGGTTTCCGCCGTGCCGTTGCGGTCGCCTTCGTTATATTTGAAATCGCCCTGCTGCACAAGCGTCTGCACATCCTGGGTCTCTTCGATGAAATCGGCTGTGAGCGTTCGACTGGTCGTCGTGCGCAATGGATGGGCGTTTTCAACCGTGGCTTCAATTTCGACCTTCACACCGTTGGTGGCTTTGAAATTTTTCAAGCGATTATTACTTTCAAAAAACTCTGCGGTCATCTGCGGCGCGCGAATCGTCTTTTTATCCGCGCCTTTTTCGGCACGCACCGGCGTCACTTTCATTACGGCGTTTTCCGTCGCTTCGGCAAACGCCAGATTTTTACCGCCCGGATAAAATGAAGCGGTAACTTGACTCGCAGTCAATTCGCGCTCGGTCGGGTTGGCTTTTTCATCTTTCGGTTTGGGCGCGTGAACCTGTAACACAGCGCCGCCGGTTGCCAACGCCGTATTCATCGCGCCTTCCAAAAAAGCGACATTGATTTCGGCGGCGCGAAGTTCGCGATCAACCGTGGACGAACCTGTCGCAAAAACCTGCAATGTCGCATCGCCCGTCGCCTGCAACGAATCAATCGTACTGTCTTTGGCACCCGGCATAAAGGTCGCGTCGAATTTGGCGGCGCGGGCTTCTTTCACAGGTTCACCGCTGAGGGTGCGCGCGAAGGCGCTACCCGTAGCCGTCGCGCGAATCAAGCGTTGTTCGGCAAAAAAGAAATCCATATCCGAAGATTTGATTTCGGCTTTTTCAGATTGTTTCAAATAGGCATTGCCACGCGCTTCGATGCGTTCGATTTTATTATCATCGCTCAACAGTCCGAGCATGGTGTTGGCGCGCATTTCATCTGCGCCCTGGGTGACGATGACCTTGTCATTGAAAGCGACGCGATGGTCTTGGCGTTCCAAAAGACCCGAAACCGCGCGAATGCGAATCGGCAATTTGGCATTGCGCGCGGCTAACAATTGATTATCGGTCGGTGACTGATTTTGATTTTTAGCAGGCGCGTTTTTATTCGGCGATTTCGCCGCGGCAAGCGCCGCCTGGCGTTTGCGTTCGAGTTTGCGGGCGCGTTTTGCGGCTTTACGGGCGGCGCGTTCGGCATCGCTTTCGGTCGTTTCAGGTTTCGCACTTGCAGATTTATCGGCGTTGGTTTTACCGGTTTCAGCCGTCGGTTTAATCGTCAGATCAACATCTTTCAGCAAATGCACGCGCTCATCATTGACTTCAATCATCGCACCCATCGTCGTGCCGGAAACTTTATCGCTGTCGAATTCAACCAACTCCGGCGTATCAATCACGCTCTTTTCGTGGTCGTAATGCAGGTACTGAGTCTTGATCGTCGCGCCTTCGCTGGTGATCACGACGACATTGGAAATAAATTTGGCTTCGAGGGCGTTGAGGTTTGCGGTATCACTGACTTCGGCGCGGTCAGCCGTCACCGTATCATTGCGTGTGCCCTCGTTGCCGAACGATTCGAGCTTCACTTTTTCAAGTTCGTGCGCGCCGTTGGTGTAGGCTTTGTCAACTTCGGCGGTGAGTACGAAACGCACCTTGCCGCCGACTTCGTGCGCGTAGCGTGTGTTGTTGAAGACCGCAACAATTTCGCCTTCGAGAATTTTCGGCGTCGCTGGCAGGTCAAGCGGTTTGCGTTTTTTGACGAAATAGACGCCAAGCGCCACTGCTACGGTAATGAAGACCACCAGGGCAATAACTTTTCCAACCGATACCAGTCTGATTTTGTTCACGGCAAAAATTGTCACACATAGACCGGACAGTTTGCCAGTTCAGGCTTAGCTGTTTTGGGCGCAAAGAAAGCGTCAGGCGCAATTCGTTAATCGCCGCAATGGCGGTTTATATGAGTTCATCGAACCTATTTCCAATTCACCGGCTTAACTCATACAAACCGCCATTGCACGATTTCACATCAAGGGTTGATTTTCTGTTTCATTTTTTGGGCTGATTGTCCGGGCTGGGTTGCGGAGTCAACGAACGCAACAGCGTACGCGATTCGTCTACGGTCAAAACATTGTACGTCCCCTGTCTTTTCACGATACAAAACAGATTGGTCTGTCCGAGCAAATTAAAGAATGAGGCATTCTTATCGTTGCGCGGGTCTAACGAAGACGCCTGTCCGACGTAAAGTGAAGGACACATCACAGAGTTATCGGGAACTGAATCCGGCACATCCAGGCGAAACTGCATTGGTTTGGTCGCTCCCGTTGGAATACTGATGATTTGAATGGCAGGCAATTGAAACAGATTATTCAATCCGCTTCCGTAAGTGCTCACCAATATCCAGCCTTTTGCAAAGAGGGTAGATGGCAATCCATTGGTGAGGTTAACCGAAAACGTACAGCTTCCGCCTCCCGATGGAATGCTTGAACATTGTTGAATATTGGAAAATCTAACGGGCAATGGCGGAACTCGTATATCACCCAGATTTTTATTTTGTCCTTCCGGAACTTCAAATATTTCCGACCGTGTCTGCCGATAGTATTGCGCCGAAATGGAAATCTGATACTGTCCTGCAAGCAACGGATTACCTGAGTAATCTCTATCAAATTGAATCCGTCCTAAGCTATCAGGGTTGCGATAGGCAACCGTTTGATAACAGCCGTATATATTACAGCGATTGAGTTGCGCATAAGCATAAGGCGGCATATTACCGGGCAATCCTTGTCCATTGTTGGCATCAACCAAGCGGGCGCTGATTGAGCCAGCAAGCGGCAAGGCAACCAGGTTGTTATCTCCGAGGTTCTTATTCTCCCCTTGCCCGACCGTGAACATTGCGGATTGACTCGGTTGATAAAGATTGGCATAAAAGAAGGCTTGATAGGTTCCGGTTGGCAACGGTCTTCCCGAATAATCGTGCTCAAACCGAAAGCGTCCCAGATTATCAGTGGATTGCGAATCGACGCCTTCATAACACTGGCCATTATTACAACGCCGCAATTCGACGCGAGCAAAAGGAAAACTATTTCCCGGAAGTGGCGCACCGGTTTCGGAATCGAGCAACCTGCCACCAATCGAATCCGCCAGCGGAACCTGCGTCAAAGAAAAATTACCTAACTCTTTCGCTTCTCCCGGCGCTATCGTAAAAATTGCCGATTGTCCTGAATTGTATAGTTGCGCGGAATAAGCAATCTGATAGGTTCCCGCAGGAATGGGATTGCTATAGTAAATCCGGTCAAATTTAAATCTCCCGTTGCTATCAGTGCCTGCGGTGGCAACATTTTCGTTACATTGCCCGTTGCTGCAACGATATAATTCCGCGCGCGCATAAGGGTAATTTTGACCGGTTAGCGGCGCACCGGTCGCCGCATCAACGATGCCACCGCTGATGAGCCGCGCATCCACGAATTGGGCAATCGTCAACATATAAGTTCCGATGCCGCCGCCGGCAAAATCAGCATCGCAACATCTCGACACGCCCAAAATGAAAACCCCATCTGCCGGAACCGTAAAATCCAATCGGGCATTGTGGTAATAACCGCCATCATCATTGGTTGCCAACAACGTGCAACTGGAATTGAACAGCCCTAAAAATGGATCGGGCAAAGTCCCTCTGCCGGTTGATTGACCTTCGAGGTCAACAAGAATTTTGGTATTGGGCGCAGCCGTGAAACGAAAGAAATCCACATCGGGATTTTGCACTGTAGAAGTTAATCCACCGGAAACCACGAACGGCAAACCGATACTTCCGAAATTTTGTGCCGTTTGACAACTATTATTGGGTTCTTGCTCCTGCGCCTGCCCGAACACCGCAGGCGCAATGGCAAAAAACCAAATGAGACCTATCATTGACAGATAAATTCTGTAGAAATTAAAGAAGTTTGATTTCATAAATCGGCTCCCACGATTAACCGAATCTCGCCTGCAAACATTTTTGCAAGCAGGATGATTTCTGAGGTAAACCCGCAAAAAATTAAGCCTGAACCTATTGAAAGGGAAATTTGTTAGCTAATGAAGCGCGCCAATCATATCCAGCGATTTCTGGCGCGTCAATAAGGTAAGAAAAAATTAATAAAAGTTTCCCGAATTATTGCAATTTCAAATCTTTCAAAACCAGTTGCGCAGAGGTGTTGCCGTTGTAGGTATTTTCGGAAAGCGTATAAGCAATGTTGACGATGTCGCCTGCAAAAACTTCATTCGCTAACTCGGCTCCGCCCCAGCACACGGCATCGAGCCAGCGTCCCGCGTGCAGGAGCCGCAACTTGAGATGCTTGTCTTTCATGATGCGCGGCGGAGAGACGACCTGCGCGCCTGTGGTGGCAAAGACCGGTTCGGGATTGCCCGCGCCGAATGGCTCAAGGCGACGGATTTCTTCGAGGGTTTCGAGCGTCGCCTGTTTGAAGGAAAGTTCACAGTCAATCTCGACAATCGGAATCAAATCTTCCTGTTTGAGAACGCCGCGCGCATGGGCATCCAGACGTCTGCGTAAATCGGCGATTTTATCGGCGCGAATGGTCACTCCTGCCGCGTGCGAATGCCCGCCGAATTTCTCAAACACATCGGCGCAACTCTCCAGTCCTGCGAGTAAATGAAACGCCGGAATCGAACGCCCGCTGCCATGTCCGAGTCCGTCTTCGACGGAAATGATAATCGTCGGGCGGTAAAGTCTATCGACGACTTTTGACGCGACGATGCCGATGACCCCGCGATGCCAGCCTTCGCCTGCGACCACCGCCACGTAAGAATTGCTCAGTTCTTTATCGCTTTCAATCTGTTCAAGCACCTGCGCGAGGGTGTCGGCTTCGATTTGTTGGCGCGCGGCATTTTGCACATTCATGGCATTTGCCATCTGGGTTGCAGTTTGCAAATCGGGCGCGTCAAATAAATCCACAGCCATGCTTGCGCCCGCCATTCGACCAACAGCATTGATGCGCGGCCCGATTCTAAAGCCAATATCGGAACCCGATAGCGGCTTTGCCTGCGAGACACCCGCAACTTCAAGCAGCGCGCGCAGCCCGAAATTTCTCGGATGGCGCAATCCGAGCAGTCCATATTTGGCGATGATGCGGTTTTCGCCCGTGAGCGGCACAATGTCGGCAATCGTGCCGATGGCAGCAATTTTAACGAACGATTCGATGTAATGGGCTTGATTGGTTTTCGTCAGTAACGCCTGCGCGAGTTTGAACGCCACACCGACGCCCGCGAGATTTTTTTCCGGGTAATTACAATCCGTGCGTTTGGGATTTAAAACGGCGTGCGCCTGCGGTAATCCTTCTTCGGGCAAATGATGGTCGGTGATGATGACATCCAAACCCAAGGTCTTGGCGTATTCAACAACCTGTTGGGCGCGAATGCCTGTATCGACACTGACGATTAAATGCACGCCGCGCGCGTGCGCCATATCCATTGCGTCTTCGCGCAGACCGTAACCATCTTTCAAACGTTCGGGAATGTAATAGGAAACATCTGCGCCGATCAGTTGCAGAGCTTTTTTCAAGATGACCGTCGATGTTGTGCCGTCCACATCGTAATCGCCGTAAATCATGATTTTTTCCCGGCGCTCGACGGCTAATAATATTCGTTCGACGGCGTCGCGCATGCCGCACATCAAAAACGGGTCGTGCAGGTTTTCGAGTCGGGGGTTAAAAAATCTTTCCGCGGTTTCAATATCGTTTATGCCACGAGTCGCAAGCAATGCGCCGGTCATTTCGGAAACCGGTAACCCGCGCGATAACAGCAAAGCGATGCGCTTATCATAAGGCTTATAAATCCACCGTTTTTTTTGCGATTTTTTTGGCATTCGTAAAATTTCTGATTGCGTTTTCAGCGGTTATTGAGCAGTCACCCATCTGAAACCTTTTATTGGTGCCCCAAGTCGGTGTCTTCAACGATTGATAAGATAGCACAAGTTCAAAGGTTCACCTAACCCTCAACGTTGATTGCCGAACCCAGGCAATTTTTTAATGCGCTTCCGACTTTTTTATGCTTTGCTTCGTCTTAAACTTGCACTCTCCGTTACCTGCAAGTTTTTCTACAAGGGAGTTCTTATGCAAAACAGTAGCAGCAAGTCCGGTTTGCAGCGTCGCCTGATGCGGATGGTGATTATCGCAGTCCTGGTCGGATTGATCATAACAACCGGATTTTTTTCTCAAGAGGCAGTAAATGCGCAATCGCAGCCAGCAGTGATGCGCAATATCGAATATGCACGAGTTGGCAGCAAATCCTTGCTGCTTGATTTGTATCTGCCGGCAAGCGGGCAAGGCCCGTTTCCCTTGCTTGTCTGGATACATGGAGGGGGTTGGGTTGGCGGAGATAAATCTCTGGGCAGCAGCAGTCTGCAAGTGCAGCAAACGGCGCGCGGCTACGTGGTGGCAAGCATCAATTACCGGTTGAGTCACGAAGCGATTTTTCCGGCACAGATAGAAGATTGTAAAGCGGCGATTCGCTGGTTGCGCGCCAACGCCGCGCAATACCGGATTGACCCCAATCGCGTCGGCGTATGGGGAAGTTCGGCGGGCGGTCATCTGGTCGCATTGCTGGGAACTTCGGGCAATGTCGCAGACCTTGAAGGAGCCGTTGGCGGCAACCTGCAACAATCCAGTCGTGTGCAAGCCGTCGTTGATTGGTATGGCCCGACACACCTGCGCACGATGGCAAGTCAAGCACTGCCGTGCAGCGTCATTGACCATGATGCGGCGATTTCGCCCGAATCTCTGCTGGTCGGATGCGCCATTCAGAGTTGCCCGGACAAAGCCGAACGCGCCAGCCCTACAACTTATGTCACGGCTGACGACCCGCCGTTTCTGATTATGCATGGAACAAGCGATTGTCTGGTGCCGCCTCTGCAAAGCCAGGAACTTACTGACCTGTTGAAAGCCGCAGGGGTAACGGCGACCTTGACCTATCTGCAAGGCGCTGGACATGGCGGCGCGGAATTTACGAGCGCCGATAGTCAACAACAGATTCAGGATTTTCTCGACCAGTATCTAAAAACCGTTGCCTCGCCGCAAACTTTGAAAATCACCAGTGCCGAAGCCGGCAAAAAGAAACTCTTCGTTCACGGAGAAGGGTTTGCCAACGGGGCAGTGATTCTTTTAAACGGCGAAGCGCAAGCGACCATCAACGACGGGCAAAATCCGAGTACGATTTTGATAGCTAAAAAAGGCGGCAAGAAAATCGCCGTCGGGCAAACCGTCATGCTTCAAGTACAGAATCCCGATGGCAGCAAATCGAATGAATTGCTGTTTACCAGGTCTTGAGGATGCGATGCGGGGTGTTGTGAAAGGATAAAAACGGAATGCCGAAGGCGGGACTCGAACCCGCACGGGTCTCCCCATACGCTTCTGAGACGTACGTGTATACCAATTTCACCACTTCGGCATATTCTGAAAGTCAATGATCAAAGAAAACTTATACTACTCAGCCCGCGCAAAATGTGTCAATTCATTTTTCGTTGAACAGCGGTGGGTTCGGTTTTCAAGTCGCTTTCAATGAAAGCCATCGCGCATATATCGCTGGAAAATTTATCCTCGGATTGGGCGGATGAAGCGGATCAGACGGATGCAAACTTTATCCGCCCAATCCGCTTTATCCCTTTCATCCGAGGATAAATTTCAAACTTCTGCCAGTCGCCCATTCACGTTTATGAAGCGAATAAACACTGTGCTTCCCGCTTGGGTTTATCCATTGCTCGAAAGAGCCGTCATCTGACTACTCTTTCGGCAATTCGTTGATTATATCAACGATGATTTTCCACGCGCCTTTCGCATCGCGTTTCCAGGCGCGCACATAATAACCTTTGGTCACTTGCTCCTGGTCGCGCAATTCAAACTTGCCGTAGGTGTAGCCTAAATCGGCTGTAATAGCAACGTCTGCAAACATCGGTTCACCCGACATGGTCAACGTTTTCTCCGCAAGAAATTTGCGAATCTCGGTTTTGCCGACAACCGGCATGCGCCCATTGCGGTGAATGCGCGCATCGTCCGTTGTATAAGCGATGAAGGCTTTGCTGGTGCCCTGGTTGCTTGCAAGACGCAGGAACTCACGGTCGGCTTTCAACAATCCTTCGCGCTCGGTTTGCGGATTCACATTCATTTTTTTGAAAGCCGTTTTCGGCGCGGGCTTGAATTCATAATTGGTTGCTTTTGGTTCGGGGGTTTGAATACCGCAATCAATCACCACTTTCCAACTGGCATCGGCTTGTTTGCGCCAAAACGAAAAATAGTAACCGTGCCCGGTGGGTTGCGGATTAGGTCGCGTGTCGGTGAGCGTATAAGGGCCTGTGGTAAAGCCCAAATCGCCCGCTTGCGAAATGTCTGCGTAAACGGGTTGCCAATTCAAAGTAAATGGCGAACGATTCGGCGGACGTTTGCTGAGATTTTCTCTGGTTTTTGTCGGATGCGGCGTGAAATTAATCCCGTCTTCGGCAAAAAATTCGATAAACGAATCGCGCACTCCTTTTTCAACCGACGTTTTGGCAAATGCGCGTTCGGCATTGGCTATGTCATCCACCGTTGATGGCAACTTTTTATCCCTCGATGAAACCGAAACTACGATGAGCAACAGCATCGCCAGCAGCATAAAACTTTTCATAAACTTCCTCTCGTTTGATTTGAATCTGAATCTTCTTCACTTCACAATCATTTTGCAGGTTTAGCAAGGCTGGGTTCAACGATAGACCGCAGATAGTTTGGATTCCGGCAATCTCGAATTTAAAAGGGAGTGACAAGCCATTTTGAATACCACGGATTTATCACCGCAAAAAATCCTCCAGGCATTGCCGAAATCGCGTGAGCGAAGCATCAGCTTAAATGAAATGGCTGAAGTTCTCAACCTCAGCGATGCGCAGAAAATCGCCCTTCATAAAACCCTTGAAAAATTCGTGCGCCTGAAACTCGCCGCCGCCGAAAAGGGTCGCTATTTTCGCAAACCCAATAGCGCCGTGTTAATCGGCACTTTGCGTTGCACACGCACCGGCTACGCCTTTGTCACCCCCGATGATGAACGCGAACGCGAACGCGGCGACCTGTTCATCAGCGAAAAAGGCATCGGTTCAGCCATGCACGGCGATAAGGTCATTGTCCGTGTCATCGGGCAAAGCGCGCGCGGGCGCGATGGTTGGATTGAAACTGTGTTGCAACGCGCCAATAAAACCGTGGTCGGCAAATTCAGCAAATCCGGCAACGGCGGCTACGTCACGCCGATTGAAACCCGCTTGCTATACGACATTGAAATCGCCCCTGCCGATACCCACAAAGCGCGTCACGGTGAATTCGTCCATGTCGAAATCACCCGCGTGCCTTCCAGCCATAAACTCCCGGCGGGTCGCATCATCGAAGTGCTCGGCGACGAAACCACCAAAGGCATCGATATCGAAATCATCATTCGCAAACACAACCTGCCGTTCGTTTTTCCACAACCGGCATTAAGCGAAGCCGAAAATATAGATGATGCAATCAATGAAACGACACTTAGCGGTCGTGAAGATTTGCGCCATTGGTTGACGATTACCATTGATGGCGAAACGGCGCGCGATTTCGATGATGCGGTGTCGCTCGACGTGTTAGCGAACGGCAGAATGCGGCTTGGCGTGCACATTGCCGATGTCAGTTACTTCGTTCGCGATGGCAGCCCGCTTGATGAAGAGGCATTCCGACGCGGCACCTCGGTCTATTTTCCTGAACGCGCCATTCCGATGTTGCCCGAACGCTTGTCGAATGATGTCTGTTCGCTTAGACCCCGCGTTGACCGCTTGACCATGTCCGCGATTATGGAAGTCGATGGCAAAGGTCGCGTGGTTGATTACCGGCTCACGCCTTCAATTATTCATAGCCGCGAACGCATGACCTATACGGCAGTTAATGAAATTCTCACCAACCCCGAAGGCGAAACTGCCAACCGATACGCGCATATTAAAGAGATGCTTCTTGCAATGCGCGACCTGGCGCTGGTTTTAATTAAACGGCGCGAAGCGCAGGGCGCGATTGATTTCGATTTGCCGGAAGCCGAACTCTTTTTTAATGATGAAGGGCAGATTGGCGGCATCGTGCGCGCTGAACGCAACCTCGCGCACCGTTTGATTGAGGAGTTTATGTTGATGGCGAATGAAACGGTGGCGACGCATTTTGAAAAGCTCCCAGTGCCCTGCGTCTATCGTATACACGACGAGCCGAATCCGCCTAAGGTCAAAGAGTTTTCCGAAATCGCCGCTTCGTTCGGTCATAACTTTTCCATGCACGGCGACACGCCGCAGCGCGGCTTTCAACATCTGGCGCGAGAAATCGAAGGCAAACCCGAAGAGCGTATGCTCTCTTACCTGATGTTGCGTTCGATGCAGCGCGCCAAATACAGCGCGAAAAATACCGGGCATTTCGGTTTGGCGATGAAAACCTATACCCATTTCACTTCGCCGATTCGCCGCTACCCGGATTTGATTGTGCACCGGCTGTTGCGCGAGATTATCGAAAAGGGCAATGCCGACGAAGCCGATTGGCAAGTGCTTGATTTAGGACAAAAACGCGCCTTGAAACAGATGGATCGCGAAGTGTTCGAGGAAGCGCGTGAAATAGAAATCCGGCGAATGCTTGAAAGCATCGCCGAGCAATCCAGTTTGCGTGAACGCGCCGCAGACGATGCCGAACGCGAATTGATGGATTGGCGCAAAGCCGATTTCATGGCTGAACACGTCGGCAGCCAGTTTAATGGGGTCATCACTTCGATTAAAGATTTCGGATTTTATGTTGAGTTGGAGGATTACTTCGTTGAAGGTCTCGTCCATATCACGACGCTCGCCGATGACACCTACATTTATAACGAGCGTCGGCACCGGTTGACAGCCAAACGCAGCGGCTTGCAATTGCAACTTGGCGATTTGGTGCGCGTCTCTGTGGATAAGGTAGACCGTGACCGTCATTTAATTGATTTTTCGCTGGTCAAAAAACGATAAACGTCCGCCAAAGCCTCAAGCATCGCTTTAAGCCAATGGTGAAAAAGCCTTGAAAATACAGGTGATTTCTTAAAGAGCGAACAAAATTTGCCTCTAAAAAAACTGCCGCACTTTTATTATCTTTTGTTCAAACGGGTAGTTCACAACCCAGAGGGCGTTTGATATAGTAGCGCGCAACTCGGCAACCATGAGGGAATTTGGATTGTGGCTGTCAAATAACCTCCTCTTCTTTAATGGTTGAGGGACACAACCATTAGAGGGACGCAGAAAACTGAAGGGTTACTCTCCCGAGTCTCCCTTCAGTTATTTTTTTGTCTTCAAAACGAACGCTAACCCATCACGCTTTCAAGAAACCCGATGGACTTTGAAGCTGTTGACCAAACGGTCTTTGACCGCGTTGTCCAATATCCCCCTGATTCAACCGCAATAAAGGGCTTGGTAAGCCGCGCTAAAGTCAGGCTTCGGGAATTAATTATTGACTTGATTTAGAGACAGTGATAGCTTGCCGACATAGGTTTTTTGGAAATTTGCTCCTACGCTTTTGTCCTGATGTTCCCCCAGAAAAATTTCGAGGAGTGGTTATGAAACTTTCAGCCTGTTCTATCATCTTGCTGCTGGCATTGTTCTGTCTGACTTTGTCACATCCAACCAACGCGCAACGCGGCGGCCAAGCCTATCCCGATTCGGTGGTCAAACGTTCGGATATGTATTGCGCCGGTTACATCAGCGAATCGACGCTGTGGCCCGATGTTTATATCATTGGCGGCGAAAAAGAGAACTTCAAAAATTCATTCTCTCAGGGCGATGTGGTCTTCATGAATAAAGGACGCAATGCAGGGGTTCGCGCCGGACAAACCTATTCGGTGATTCGCCCCGTGGGCAAGATGAAACATCCGTTCAATAAAAAACGCAAAATGGGAACCTATGTGCATGAAGTGGGGATGATTCGGGTGATTCAGGTAAATGATAAAACCTCTACGGCTGAAGTGACAGTGTCCTGCGAAATGATTGAAATGGGCGATATGCTCAAAATATATGAAGAGCAACTCGCGCCCGAACCGCGCGCCGGTGAACCACTGCCTTTGCATGGCGAATCATCGGGCGATTTAAGCGGGCAGATTGTTTTAGCGCGTCACGGACGCGAATATATCGCGACCGGCGATGTGGTTTACATTGACGTCGGCGAAACCAAAGGCGTGAAGACTGGCGATTACTTTACGATTTACCACGCGATAACTGATGATTGGGAAAACGTCGGCAAATATCCGCAGGATAAAATCGATCAATGGCGCAGCCGGGATTATCAAAGCGATCACTGGCGCGGCGGCACGTTTTCCAATCAAGCGCCGCGCGTTAAACGTAATGATGTGGTGCGCGAGCGCCCGGAAATTCCGCGAAAAGTTTTAGGCGAAATGATTGTTTTGAAAGTTGAAAAAGGTTCAGCCACCTGTGTCATCACCCGTTCCGTCGGGGAAGCCAACATCGGCGATTGGGTTGAACGCAACAACTAACCGGCTCATTGAGGCTGACAAATTTAATCAAAGGACAAGTCTTGTGCTTGTCCTTTTTCATTTTTCCAACTCATTGATTAAAATAAATCCGATTCTTTCTAAATCCTGCTTTTCCAGTTCGGACGTAATCAATATAATTCTCAGGCTTATTGAAAGGAGAGAACCCTATGCCACGGAAAAACAAATTTTTTGTCTGGTTGTTGACTTTCAGTTTACTTTGCAGTTGTACAACCGTTGCCTTCCCTTCGATTGATGACACGAAAGAAAAAAAACAAGGAAAGAAGGAAAAAGAAAATGGCGGTGATGAAAAGGCCAAAGCCGTAATGTGGCAAGAGCCAACCGATTTGGAAAGTCGTGACCTGTTTTACGGACCCGGCGGCGCTGCCGGTGCGCCAGACCCCAACGATACTTTCAAATTCATTCGTCGCGTGACCTCCGGCACTTCCGAAAAAATGGAGGTCGAAGACCCCAAAGGACGCAGTTGGACGGTGAAACTCGGTGCCGAAACCCGCCCCGAAACCACTGCCACAAGGTTGGTGTGGGCGGTCGGTTATCACGTTGACCAGGATTATTTCGTCAAACTCGCCAAGATTGACGGGCGCGGCGGGTTTGACGTTGCCAATACCCGATTTGAACGCCGTGATGACGGTTATAAAGAAGTAAAAAATAATCCGATTTGGAGTTGGACAGAGGGTGGTCAGTTCGCCGGCACCAAAGAGTTGCAAGGTCTCAAAGCCTTAATGGCGCTGTTGAACAACTGGGATTTGAAAGACATCAACAACAAAGTCATTCGTCCTGATAAAGAGAGCGGCGGCGACCGCAATATGCAGATTTATTATGTCGGCGATCTGGGCGGCACACTGGGTTCAACCGGCTCGGCATTTCGCAAAATTCCCGGATTCGGCAGTGCCCCCGCCGGCAGCAAAGGCGACCCCGATGACTTCGCCGGACAAACCTTTATTCTCGGCACCAAAGACGGCAAAGTTTTGTTCAATTACAAAGGCAAAAACCGTAAAGCCCTTGAAGATGTCAGCGTCGAAGCCGCGCGTTGGATGGGCAATCTACTCGGTCGGCTTTCCGATAAACAACTCGGCGACGCCTTTCGCGCCGGTGGCTTTAGCGAATCCGAAACCGCTATTTACATTCGCGCCATGCGTAGTCGCATCAATCAACTGAAAAATCTTCGCTAGTGAGCCAGTCCGTTGCCGGAGAAATTGTTTTTGATGACACCGGCGGTTTACTCAAGCCGGTCTCTATTTTAAGAGACCGGCTTTTAACTTTCATCATCATTCCTGTCTATGGACGACAAACCACACAACATTGCTGCCTTTCATAAATATCGGGCGCGTTCTCTCAGGTGAAGAGTAGCGATATAAAACGGCAACGGCATATCTTCCGGGCGCAAGATTTTCTGGAATACCCGCGCCTAAATAACCATTCGCTCCACCATAATTCTGCAACAACCTTTGCAGATAGAAACGCTCGGAAATCCCGCGACGGTTTCTGAGGCTTTCAACCGTCACCAAAGCGATGACCAAGTCATGGCGACCGGGTCCTGCGCCGCCCAGAACAATTTGCCCACTTGGGTGCGCGAGCCGCGCATCACTTATCCAGATATGCTTCATGGGGCGTGGGCACTCTCGCCCCGCGCTTCTTTCATAACGCTCGTCGCTTCTTGTACTGACCGCTTGACAATCATTATCGAGAATCTGATTGGAGTCGGCAGCTCTCGCTGGCGGCGCGGGTTGGCGTACGATAACCGCGACGCGATTGCTGGATAGAAATTCTCGCCCCGGAACCCGGATGTAAATACCGTAACTATCGGGCGGAATCGTGAGAGGAATCCGCGCGCGAATCACCTGCTCGCGCCACTCCAGAATCGCCATCTCATAATCATCAAGCTGGCGATTGACGACGCGCACAATCACCAGACGCTTGCCGCGACTGCTACCAAAATTTCTTCCGTGAATGGTGACTTCGTTGCCGCTTTCGACCTGATGCGGTTCGATGGTTTCAATCCGCATTTGCGCTCGCGCCGTGCCAGCCAAACCGTATAACAATGCCAAAAAACATCCTATAAAAATAATGCGTCTCATCTACTCCTCCTGTTGTGACTCGGTTGATGACCCTGGTAAATGGACGGGGATGAAAATCCTGTAAGAAAAATATTTTCATCCCCGTGCGCTTCAACCTTTTGCCGGATAGTCAAGTGCATGAATCTCACCCAAAGGGCAGGATTGATGTCACCCTGAAATAGACCTGATAGTCTGCGCCGGCTGCGCCATCCGTCCATCCTCCATCATTATTGTTTTGATGATTGGTGCTGAAGTGATAAAAAATATTTCCTCGACGATGCGGGTCTTCATTGTCCCAACGACGCAGATCATCGGCAGAAATATTTTTAACTTTCGTTTCCACCAGATCATCTTCACCGCCGGTAAACAAATTGATCGCGACATTGATGACCAGCGCAATGCCAAGCCCGACGATACAGGGAACGATGGTGTTATGTGCTGTGGCGCTACAGATGGCTCCGGCGGTTGCCCACATCAAGCGGATGGCTTCTTCCACTTCTGCGGGGTCGCCCTCATCTTTTTCAAAGAGGTGAACGGTCAAAGTCAGGTTCTGTGCCAATTGTCCGTTTCCTCCTCCCCAACAACCTCTTCGCGGGCCGGTTCGGGTTTCATCGGAATCTACTCCCGTATACCAGTTTGGTTCATGTGGGCGGGGGTGGCGCGTCGTCCAATCGTTGCCGCTGGCATCTACTACGGTCGTAATAATGTAGATTTCATCAGCATCGCTCAGGTTATCGGCGTCGGTGTCCGAACGGCAGCGAAGTCCTTCGTACCAAAGTTTGTATCTCGCCGGTTCGTCCTGCCTGACCATCAGCGCATCAGTTGGCGCCATAAAACCGGCATAAGTCACCAATGGCGTTTCAGACCCATTGAGAATACTCCGGTTCAAAGGTTGGCGTTGTAACGGCTTTCTCTTTTGCTGCTGTTTACGCTTATCAACATCAGCGGGTGCGGGTTCAGAATCGGGAGGTTCGGTTTTTGAATGTTTTGAATTTGACCGAACTCTTGGCGCACGCTCATCAGGTTCCGAGCGTTGCAGGTAACGGCTGATGTCGGTGTTGGTTAAACGATTGAAAGCGGTTTGATATTCTTGATTTGAAAATTTTCTCTCAAGCGGAATATCCCCATATTGTCCGAACGCCGCCCGACGCTCTGCTAAAGGAATACTCTGAAAATTTGCCATCAGTTGCCGAACACGTTCCCGATTGAACTTCTTTTTTGTGAGTGTTTGTTCAAGGCGTTTGTCCATCTCCGTTTTATCGGCAATGTTGTTCGCATAGCGTTCCAATAGATGAATAAACATGGCGACTGCCTGGGGGTCTTTCAGATTACTCAACCGTTTGTCTTTACGCGCTCCCTCGGTTTTGGTTTGGCTACGCGCCTGATTACGGATAACAGCATCTTTGCCTGATTGGGGATACCCCATAGCCAGCAAGCCTAGGATAGCCGTCAACGCAATGAAGCTTCTGAAAGACATAGATTTGATTTTTGGTGAAATGGGTAACTTCATACTTCTTACTCCTCAGTAGTTTTACAAAGCTGCCTCCCGACACATTAAGGCGGCTTCTGTCAGGTACTCTATTTTTCAATCAGGTGAAATGTCCTGAAAAAGTTGGTGAAAAACTCTGAAGAAGGCGGAATAAAAGGGTTCGCGGTCGAAAGCGCGAATGATTTTCAAAATTGCGCATCGGTTTAACTTCATAAAGTTCGATGCGGGCAATCTGATATTGCTCATCAAGAATTGCCCCTTCCGGAATTCGCAGTGAAAAGCGAAGCCTTCCTTGACGGAGTTTGACCTCAAACTGTTCTCCCGGCTCATTCGTTTTGATACGTAACGGTTTCTGGAGCATGCCGTTGACTTTCAGGCACTGCGAAGCCAGGAGTTGCCAGGTTTGTCCGCTACGCTTATTAAAGACTCGCGGCATCTTTTTAATCTTCATTAAGACCGTTTCGTAAGGCGCAGGTTTCATCGATTCGTAGGGCCAAATGAAGTTGAAGCCTTTTTCCGGCGATAAATCAAAGGCAACGATGAAGCCATTGTCTTGTCTAAGCGGATGCGTTGACGAAGCGACGCTAACAGACTGAGATGGGGCTATCCCGGCAAACAGCAAGAGGGGAATCGCTAAGGAAAGGAGCAAACGATTGGCATCAGAACCATTCACTTGAATCATAAAACCTCCCGCCCTGGCAATTGAGAATGTCCTTCCCTGAAGGAAGCCGACAGGAATATAATGGCTGCCGGCTAATCTTGGAGTTCCAGTGAAGGACATCTTCACCATAAGGTTTTATCTGGTGAAATGTCCTGAAAAAGTCGGTGAAAAATTCCGAAGTTTGCGAAAGAGGCTGGAACCGCTATGGAAACGACGCAACCTCAACCGCATCAATGGCGTTTTGGCGAATTCTTATTGGATACCCAACGGCGCGGTTTGTATCGCCATCAGGAACGCATTCGTCTGACCGCAAAACCCTTAGAGGCGCTAATTTTTCTGGTTGAAAATCACAGCCGCATCATCAGCAAACAGGAATTGCTTGATGCGGTTTGGAAAGATACCTTCGTCACCGAAGACGTGCTCACCCATGCCATCCGCGATATTCGGCGCGCCCTCGGCGATGACAAAGACAATCCCGTTTTCATTCAAACCGTTCCGCGTCAAGGCTACAGATTTGTCTGTGCGGTCACTGCGGCTGAAGCGATAGCCGATGCCCAATCAACTGACCTGATGGCAAAAACGAATTCACTCGCTTCGAGCGCGCCTCGTTTGCCAACCCCTGTTCGACGCCGGATGTTGACGCGGTGGGTTTGGCTCGGTTTAATCGGCTTGCTGAGTGTTTCGCTGTTTATCTCGACGATAGATGTATTCACGCACAAAAACCTGTCGCCTCGTCAAGCGCCAACTCCCGCTATCAAACAACTCACTTCGGGAGAATTTTCCAGTGGCAAACCCATGTTTTCACCCGATGGAAAATTCATTCTCTACGTTTCATCTTCGGAAGAGACCCGCGGGTTTGGCGACCTGTTCATCAGGCAATTTCCCGAAGGCAATGCCCTGCGTATCACTAACAAAATTAATCCGAGCGGCGATATGGCGGTCTTTACTGGCGATGGCAGCCACATCGTTTTTTCGATTCCACGCAAAGACGCAGCAGATGTTCGCCATCATGATTTATGGATTGTGCCCGCGTTTGGCGGCCCGCCCAAACGCTACCTCGAAGACGCCAGCGGCGCAGGTTTTTCACCCGATGGCAAATGGATTGCCTATACCAAACATTCACCCTCAGGAGATGGTCTATGGATCAGCCCGACCGATAAGTTGGAAGAAGCCAGCGAAGTGATGCGCGACGCTTATACTCCACGATGGTCGCCCGACGGCGCGTGGCTCGCCTTCACGACCAGCAATCCCAATGAAGGCACCGGCAATTTGTGGATTAACAAAGTCACCCCATCAACCGATGGCAAAGCGATAATCACCAATCAACGACAACTCACACCGGATAAAGAACAGCTATATGGGTTGAGCTGGTCTGCCGACAGCCGGTTCATTTTTTTTGCCTCAAAACGCAATGGCTCTTCACAACTCTACAGCGTCGCGCTCGCTGATGGTTCAACTGCCGCTTTAACGCCGGGCGTAGGCGATTATGCAGCGCCTTCGGCATCCCCCGATGGACGCGCCTTGATTTTCCAGCATTTTCGTTTAGTCAATAACCTGATGACCACAACCCTGGGAAACAATTGTGAAGCAAAAAATATCACCTTCGAGCAATTTCATCTGTCGCCCAGATTGTCGCCATCGGGAGAAAAATTAGCCAGCATCGTTGAACAATTGGATGAAAGCAAACGACTCTATCTCACAGACCTGAAAACCAAAGCGAGTTCCGAACTTAGCTCCCGCGAGGCGCATTACCCTTGCTGGATTGATGAAACGAACCTGGCATTCCTATCAATCAATGAAACCTCACAAATCACCGAAGTATTAAAAGTCAATCTCCTCACCCGCGAAGAAACTTTACTGACGAGTTTTACCAACAAAGCCTCCTGGTTAGCGGTTCATCCCGACGGAAAAAAATTAGCGGTCATCGTCAAAGCTTCCGATGGCAAGGAAAAAATTCTGATGCGCGATTTGAGCACTCAGGTTGATACCACCATTCATGCAGGAGCCGAGTACGAATTTCTGCGCTGGCTGCCCGATGGACAAAGATTGTCGTGGTCTCAACCGGGCGTCTCAAGAGATTCGCCGAACATCAGCGGCGGCATCTGGATAATCGAAATCGGCGCATCTGCGCCCCAGCTTATCGTCAAAGATGGCTTTTGTCCGGTTTGGAGTGGAGATGGAAATACGCTTTATTTTTCCGGCAAACAGGGGCATTCGGGCTTGTGGAAATATCATCGGCAAGATCAAAGCGAACAGTCGCTTTGTAGTTGGCAACACTGGGGACTCAGTTTCGATCTGGTTGGCGAACGCTTAGTTTATGTGCAGCACAAAAACAATAGCCAGGTTTATTCCATATCCCTACAGCCAAAATAAATTTAATGATAATCACTGGTCTCAAAAACGGCGCATAAACTTTTGTTCTCAATCTGTATAACTGCGACGCGCTCTGACCACCACTTGCGGTTTGGCAACTTCAACTTTTATTTTATGCGTCGAGCCTTCTTGTCTTTCGCCATCGGGATAAAAGCCCAGCCGATATTGATGCCGCAGTTCATCGGCAATCAACGCAAAATTCATTTTTAAATCGCTGACTTCGCCTTCATAAAAACGCCCTGCCGAAACGTTCGATAATTCTTGCAGAAATTCCTGCGCGTTTTGATTCTGTTGCTGGCGACGTTGGGGGCGTTGATTTCTATCGGGAAATTGCGGCGATAAAAATTGCTGATTCATTAACGGAAATCTGCGATTGCCGCCGCCGCGACGGGTAATCGGCGGAAAAGGTCGCCGGTCACGCATACGAAAATTCGGTTGATTGGTCGCATAAAAAATCGAATAAACCATAGCGTCGGATTCGGCTGCCGCGTCCATCAACTCATCGGTTGTCACATTGCTGCCGTGGTCTTTGCCATCGGTGAGCAAGATAATCGCTTTGCGTCCGCTGACATTTTTAAAGTGTTTGTCGAAGACCTCAAACACTGCATCGCGCAACGTGGTGCCGACATATTCGCCTATCCCGGCTCGTTTAATTCCCTGCTCCAACTCTTTGCGATTCGAGGTCAGCGCGGTCAATACATGAACATCGTAATCGAAAGTCACAATCAGGGCGCGGTCTTGCGGTTTGAGTTGTTTGAGAAAATCTTTGGCGCGGTCTTTGATTTCATCAAGCACATCCGTGGTGCTGCGACTGGTATCGAGTAGCAAGGCGATATTCAAAGGTTCTTCTTCCGTCGCAAAAAACGCGATGGATTGTCTGGCACCATCTTTATAAAGCGTAAAATCTTCCACCTTGAGTCCGCCGATGTATCGCCCGTTGCGGTCGCTGACAATCACCGGCACACTGACCAGGGTTGAACCGAGTTTAATCGGCGCGTCAGGTTCGCTCTGGCTTTGAGCCTGTGCGCTGAAAATAAAAACCGGGAAAAACAGTAATAAATTAAGGGCAAATAGAATTCTTTTAGCGAAGGTCATCACTTCCATCCTTCAACGAAATTTTGCAGGTCGAATAAATTTTGATTTGAAAAAGTGTGAGAGGGACTCGCGCGAGTCCCTCTGAGAATTGACGTTGGACAAGAGATGCGAACTCAATATTCGCACTTCAATTGATGTTTCGGTTCGCGATTAACCTTTAATGAACCCTTTGAAATTCGCAGGGTTCACCGCATAACCCGGAAAGATTGAATTCACGTTGCTCGCGTTCAGGTGACGCGCCGCAATTTCACCAAATACATCGCGAAAATCTGTCGTCAATGCCAGGTCGCGCCCTTCGTACAATTGCTCTTGCGCAAGCCCCGGGAACTTGCCGTAGACTTTGCCGCCTTTCACTTTGCCGCCAAGCGCAAATAGACAACTGGCGTGTCCGTGGTCGGTGCCGCCCGAACCGTTTTGCCGAATCGTTCGTCCGAATTCGGTCATGGTTAAAATGACGACGTTGGTCATGCGGTCGCCGAGGTCTTTGTACAATGCAGCAATGGCTTGCGAAAACTGTCGCAGATTATTCGCCAGTTGCCCGCGCGCATTGCCTTGATTGGCGTGCGTATCCCAGCCGCCGATGTCGGCAAATGCGACTTCCAATCCGATGTTCGATTTGATCAACTGCGCGATTTGCAGCAGGCTTTGACCGAATGGGGTGTTCGGATAGGTCGCGCCATTTGCAGCCCGGTATTGCTGCGGATTGGCTTTTTTCAACATCTTCATGGCTTCAAAAGCATCTTTGCCGGTGTCGTGTAGCGAATCCGCCATGTTCTGCGCGTAGAGCGCTTCAAACCCTGTGGCATTGCTGCGCACCCCGAAATCATTGATGTTGGTCAGGGCAATCGCATTCTCTTTGCCGAGCAAACTGCGCGGCATATTTGAACTGAACGCGACGGCGCGAAACGGCGTTGCCTGCGCATCTTTTTTCGCCGACAGGTAACGATTCAACCAGCCATCAGGCGTTCCTTTTTTTCCCGGTGTAGCCGATTCCATGTAATCCTGCGCGTCGAAATGTGAACGGGTGTTATCGGGCGAGCCGACTGCATGAACGATGGCGAGTTGCCCCGCATCATAAATCGGTTTGAATGCGGCAAGCGCCGGGTGAAGCCCGAAAAATCCATCAAGGTCAATCGTCGTTTCCGCATCGCCGGTTTTCGGTTGCCCAATTGCGATTTGTGAACGCAGGCTGTAGTAATTTTTATCGCCAAACGGCACCACGGCTGAAATGCCATCCATTGCGCCGCGTTGAAAAATCGCAATAATGACGGGCTTATCTTTGCCGCTTGCGGTTGATTGCGCGAGCGCCGCGCGTTGTAAAAATTGCGGCACTCCGATTACTCCTGTGCTTGCAAGCGCCAGCCCTGATGACTTCAAAAAATATCTTCGTGTGATTGCCATAACCTTACTCCTCGTGCTGAATGCTTATTGAATGATGAATGATGAATGATGAATGATGAACAAAAGAGTTCTTCTATATTTCATCGTTCACACTTCATACTTTGTTTAACGACGTTGAAATTCCGGCGAACCGAGTACGAGTCCGAATACTTTCGCGAAGGTCGGGTCAACCGGGGTTTGCGCGATGGTCGGGCTTTGAATACCCATTCGTCTTTCAAAGCCGAGCAAATTGCGTTCGGCTCGGCTCACCTGATCGCCGCCGCCGAGCGCCTGTCGCGGTCGCGGATTCGCATTCGGATCATTCATCATCTCATCGGCTTTCGCGGCTCCGGCGATGGTTGGAATTTTCGCTTCATCGCCGAGTTCGCCTTTCACTGCGACCCCTTCTTTCAATTGTTTCTCAAGCACCGCGCGGGTTTGCGCTGACACTTGATTATCCAACAATACGGCAATCGCTTTATCGAGCACCTGTTTTTCATTTTTCGCATCGGCTTTGCCCGCAACTTTGTTGATGTCGGCATTGGTTCCGGCAATCTTATTTGAACTGAGCGCCAAGGCGAAATTCAATCGTTCCAGCAACGCGCCGGTGTTGACCCATTGTTCGGCGCGGTCAGGATAACCGGTCGGCGGTTGATAAAGGTAAAGCGGTTGTCCCATCTTGGCAACAAATTGCGCCACCTGACGCGGGTTGACGGTTTCTGCGCCAACGGCGCGAATCGCTGAAATGGCGAGTTCAAACGGCGATTTGATTTTGGCGCGATAGCTTTCCGTCGCGTAAAACTCCGGTGAAGTGTAAATGGTTTTTAACATTTCGCGGATGTCGCCATCGGTCTTCATATAAACGCCTGCGACTTTTTCAATCAACGATTGCGGCGGGTTGTCGCTGACGAATTTATGCGCCAGTTTAGTTGAAATGAATTTCGCGGTGCTCGGATGTTTCGCAAGAATTTCAATAACCTTTTCGCCATCTTCGATACCGCCGCCTGCGGCAATTTTTTGACCGAGGATGATTTTTTCGCCGCTATCATGCATCACTGGACGGAACATAAATTCGCCTGCGGCTTTTTTGCCCCCGGCGTTTGGTCGTTCAATTGTCCAACCGGTAAAGCAACGCGCCACTTCCTGCACATCTTTTTGCGTGTAGCCGCCATCGACGCCAAGCGTGTGCAGTTCCATCAACTCGCGCGCATAGTTTTCGTTGATGCCGGGTTTGCGGCGGGCGAATTGCTCTTGCGCCTGCTGCAATCGCTGGCGTTGTTCTTCGGTCATCTGCCCCGGTTGAAAACGTCCGCCCGGACGATTGGCTTGTCCTCTGCGCGCTGTCGGCAAATTCATATTCGGAGAACTCGATTGAAAGTTGTCGAGATATTGCATCATTGCCGAACTCCTGGCAGTTGCCAGCACCAGGTCTTTGAATTTGCCGAGCGTATGCGGGCGAATGGCATTCATTTCGTAATCGGTTGCGGTGGCGCGCACACCGTTTTTGGGCCAGAAGACATTGAAATGATTGAACCAGAAATCGGTCAGCACTTCCTGTAACTGGCGTTCGCTGTAAATCGCGCGGATGATTTTTTGCCCCTGTAGTTCCTGCAACAAAAAAGCCTGCGGTCGGGCATCGTTTTCCTGGTAATACTTCATCACCGCCTGACGTTGTTCGCGGCGGTCTTTTTCATCCGCCTGCGCGTCAGGGTTTTGATTATTTGCTGCCTGTTGACCGGGCTTAAATCCAAGCTGGCGCAACAAAAATTGCGGATTCGGGTATTTTTCGTTGATCTGAGCAAGCGTCATATCAAGCGACTCGAACGGTTTCAACCGCGCATTGATTGCCGAATCATCAATGCGGTCGGGGTGGAGTTGCAAATCGAGATATTTGTCAATGCCCATTTTTTTGACCCGTTCGACATCGCCCGGACGCGCGCCGAATCCCGCGCGGTTAAGCAGATGAACAATTTTTTGTTCTTCGCTGAGTCCTTTGTTTGCAGAGGTTTTCATCTTACTATCGGCTGCGACCAACGCAATATTGGATGCAATCATTGAGAAAACCAGAAACAGCGCAGTCATTGAATACAGCGCGCGCCGATTGGCTGTCATTAAATTAAATGTGAAAGCTTTTTTCATCATAACCACTTCCCTCAAAAAGATATTGCCACTGACTGACCCGTTCGTCAGCAAATTTGCTCAAGTCCTGTTGTTGATTTTGGCGTTGCAAAACCTTAGACGAATGAGGTGGTCATTTGGTTTGGAAAGTTGAAATATTTTGCGCGGCGGAGAAAAAGAAATAAATCACAGAAAGATGGCGCGAAACCGCAACTCGAATTACTATTGCTGTAATTTGTCAACGAGGAAACCGGAATCAATGAACGCGAACCAACCTGTCACAGACGCAAGTCAATTGCCCGCAAGCGAGATTTATGTTTTGTGGATAACCGCAGGGCTTGGTTGTGACGGCGAATCGGTCGCGCTTACGGCAGCCATGCAACCGAGCATCGAAGACCTGGTGCTCGGCAATTTGCCGGGACTGCCGAAAGTGCATTTCTACAATCCATTTTACGCTTATGAAAATGCCGATGAGTTTATGCGCTTGCTGGCATTGGCTGAGGCAGAAAAACTCAAGCCGTTTATTCTGGTTATTGAAGGCTCAATTCCCAACGAAGCGATTAAAAGCGAAGGGTACTGGGCGGCGCTTGGCACCGACCCGACAACCGGACAACCGATCACCACTTGTGAATGGATTGACCGTCTCGCGCCCAAGGCTTGGGCAGTAATGGCGGTTGGCACCTGTGCAGCTTATGGCGGCATACACGCGATGGAAGGCAATCCGACCGGGGCGATGGGGCTTGCCGATTATCTCGGTTGGAATTGGAAATCGAAAGCCGGTATCCCGATTGTCAATGTGCCGGGCTGTCCGACGCAACCGGACAATCTGACAGAGACCTTGCTTTATCTGCTTTTTCAAGCCGCAGGGCGCGCGCCGGAGATTCCGCTTGATGAAGCCTTCAGACCGGTATGGCTATTCGGCGATACGGTTCACGAAGGCTGCGACCGTGGCGGCTACTATGAACAGGCACAGTTTGCCGAAAGCTATGGCTCGCGTTATTGCATTGTCAAACTCGGATGCTGGGGACCGGTCGTACAGTGCAATGTTGGCAAGCGCGGTTGGATAAATGGATTGGGCGGTTGTCCGAATGTCGGCGGCATTTGCATCGGTTGCACAATGCCGGGTTTCCCCGATAAATTCATGCCGTTTATGGAACAGCCGCCGGGGTCATTGCTCTCATCTCAGGCAGTGATGACTTATGGTCGGGCGATTCAGGCGTTGCGTCGCTATACCCAGATTTCTCTGAACCAGGAACCGGCATGGCGCAAACGCGGGTCTCGATTGACCACAGGCTATCACACGCGAATCTACACCAATGAAAAGTCATGAACGTTAATGAGCCGCCCACAACTGTCAACCGCAAAGGTGAACCATCCTATACGGATTCGGCTTTGCCCGCCGACCTCAGCGAAGCAGAAAGCGTATTGACCGCGCTTGCCGATGTTTTTTTTCTGGTTGAATCGAACCTCGGACAAACGCCGCTTTCATTCATCGGGCAGGCGCAAAGAGAGTTGCCCGATTTAAGCGAGCGTTACCGCATTCTGGTCGAGCAAATTCCGGCAGTAGTCTTCATGGCGTTTTTCGACAGAGGCATCAGCGAAGCCTATGTCAGTCCACAAATCGAACGCACGCTCGGCTTCACGCAGGAAGAATGGTTGCGCGACCCGGTGCGTTGGTATAAACAGATTCACCCGGATGACAAAGGGCGTTGGAGTATCGAAGCGGCACAAACCTTTTTGACCGGAGAACCTCTGCATTCGGTGTATCGCGTCCTGACGCGCGACGAACGGGTGGTGTGGTTTCAATGTGAAGTGAAGATGGTGCGCCACACCGACGGGCGACCGTGGTTCATTCACGGCGTCGGCTTTGACATCACCGACCTCAAACAGACGGAAGCGGCGCTCTCTCGCAATGAAGAGATGCTGCGCGGGATTTTTGAATACGCGCCGGACACCATGCTGGTGGTTGATCACAACGGGCGCATTGAACGGGTCAACGCTCAGGTAGAAGAGATGTTCGGATACCGACGCGACGAGTTGCTTGGGCAGCAGGTTGAAGTCCTCTTACCTGAAAAATTCCGCCAGCACCATGTGGCGCGCCGCACCGCTTACACCCTTGACCCGCACCTGCGACCGATGGGCGCGGGGCTGACGCTTTACGGCAAACGTAAAGACGGCAGCGAGTTTCCGGTTGAAATCATGCTCAGTCCGGTAACTGCGGCATCCGGCAGATTGGTTATCGCCGTCATCCGTGACATCTCCAGACGCAAACATAATGAAGAAGCCTTGCGCGAATATGCCGAGCGCATGGAAATCCTGTCGCGCCGTTTGATTGCTGTGCAGGAAGCCGAACGGCGCAAGCTGGCGTTGGAGTTGCACGATGAAATCGGACAAATTTTAACCGGGCTTAAACTCAAATTGGAGATGAGCGCCAAACTCACGACCGGCGCGGCACACGCAAGCCTCACCGAAGCGCAGACCCTGGTCAATGAATTGATGACCCACACGCGTAAACTGTCGCTGGATTTGCGCCCGGCGACGCTTGACCATCTGGGGTTGTTGCCGACTTTATTGATGCACATCCGGCAATATTCTTCGCAAACTCAGGTGCGCGTCGATTTCGGGCATAGCGGACTGGAAAGCCGACGCTTTGCCCCGGAAATTGAAACCGCGGCTTTCCGCATTGTGCAGGAAGCCTTAACCAATGTTGCCAGACATTCCGGCGCACAAGAAGCAAAGGTGCGCATCTGGGCTGATCAACATACGCTCGCCGTTGACATTGAAAATTCCGGCAAAGGCTTTGATGTGGAGACGGTTTTTGCCGCCGGACAGGGGAACGGACTGACCGGGATGCGCGAACGCGCTCTGCTTTCAGGCGGACAATGGGCTATCGAATCAACCGCAGAGAGCGGCACCCGGGTGGTCGCCGAATGGAATCTCAGCGACACTCCCGACTCGCCAATGAATGAGGAAAAATGACGCCAAAAAAAATCTCCATCGTCCTGGCTGATGACCACCGCATCGTTCGTCAAGGATTGCACGCTTTGCTCAGAGGTGAAGCCGATTTCAATGTCATTGGTGAAGCCGATGATGGGTTGGAAGCGCTCGAACTGATTAAGAAATTGACCCCCGATATTGCGGTGCTGGATTTAATGATGCCCGGATTGAACGGCTTGGAAGTGGCGCGACAGGTCAGCAAACAACTGCCGCAGACCAAAGTCATCATTCTTTCCATGTATGACGATGAAGGGTTCGTGCTGGAGGCGCTTGCCAATGGAGTTTCGGGTTATGTGTTGAAAGATGCGGGGTCGTCGGATTTCATTCAAGCGGTGCGCGAAGTCGCCGCCGGTTATCGTTACCTCAGTCCGCCGTTATCCGACCGCGCCATTGAAGCCTATCAACAGATGGCGAAATCCGGCACCTTCGATAAATACGAAACCCTGACGACACGCGAACGCGAAGTGTTGCAACTTTCCGTCGAAGGACATACCAACAGCGAAATTGCCACGCGCCTCAACATCAGCGTGCGCACTGCTGAAACTCACCGTTCGCACCTCATGCACAAACTCGGCGTGCATACCCAGGCGGACTTAATTCGCTACGCTTTGCGACGCAAAATTATCCCGATGGAAAAGGATATCAAGAAGTGAATCCGGCGCTAACTTATCACTTCATAAAACTACGTAGTTTTTTCTCAAAAAATGCGTAGATTTTCGTAGGGCTAGTACGTAGAGTTGCGAATAGACGTCCAAGCCGCCTCGCCTTACAATCGTTGCTGTTTCAGTCTGTAAAAAAACAAGAAATTCGGACTCAGCATCATTAACGCTTAGTAGCACTCTAATTTCTTTACATCACTAACCGGTCTCGGAAAGGAGGCATTAATGGCAACGGAGACGATTCCCTATGGTCGGGTGACGCAACGCGCGCCAGCCGTCAGCGACATTCATATTCTCTGGATTACCGCAGGTTTGGGCTGCGACGGCGACTCGGTCGCCATCACTTCCGCCACTCAACCCGGCATTGAAGATGTGCTTTTGGGAGCCATTCCCGGACTTCCCAAAGTTCACCTCTACAACCCTGTGCTGGCTTATGAAGTTGGCGACGACTTCATGCAGTATTGGGATAAAGCCGAACGCGGCGAACTTGATCCTTTCGTGCTGGTTGTCGAAGGTTCGATACCGAACGAAAAAATCAAGAGCGAAGGTTATTGGGCGGCATTTGGCACCGACCCGACAACCGGGCAACCGATCACCACTTGCGAGTGGATTGACCGGCTCGCGCCGAAAGCCTTAGCCGTGGTTGCCATCGGCACCTGTGCGACTTATGGCGGCATACACGCGATGGAAGGCAATCCGACCGGAGCGATGGGGCTTGCCGATTATCTCGGTTGGAATTGGAGATCGAAAGCCGGTATCCCGATTGTCAATGTGCCGGGCTGTCCGGTACACCCGGATAATTTTATGGAGACGGTGCTTTATCTGCTGTATCTGGCGGCGGGGCTTGCGCCGATGATTCCGCTTGATGAGGTCGGGCGTCCGCTGTGGTTATTTGGCAGCACGGTTCACGAAGGCTGCGACCGCGCAGGCTATTACGAGCAGGGCGAGTTTGCCGAGGAATACGGCGCGCCTCAATGTATCGTTAAACTCGGATGCTGGGGACCTGTGGTCAATTGCAATGTGCCCAAGCGCGGTTGGACAGGCGGCGTTGGTGGTTGCCCGAATGTCGGCGGCATCTGCATTGGCTGCACGATGCCCGGTTTCCCCGACAAGTTCATGCCGTTTATGGATGAGCCGCCGGGCGCGAAACTTTCTTCGACAACTGTCGGGCTTTACGGCAAAGCAATCACGACATTGCGCAAGCTCACCAATGCAACGCTCAATAAAGAACCGAAATGGCGGCACACGCGCGCCGAACTAACCACCGGCTATCGCCCAAGAACTTACTAATAAGGAGCAGAACATCATGTCAACAATGACGAAACCGAAATCAAGCGCGCCGACCGCCTCAAAGAAATTAGTAGAGATGAACTGGGACCCGATTACCCGCATCGTCGGCAGTCTGGGCATCTACACGAAAATTGATTTTGACAATCGCGAAGTCGCCGAATGTTACAGCACCTCGTCAATCTTTCGCGGCTACAGTATCTTCATGAAGGGCAAAGACCCCCGCGATGCGCATTTCATTACCAGCCGCATCTGTGGCATCTGCGGTGATAATCATGCCACCTGCGCCACCTATGCGCAGAATATGGCATTCGGCATTCATCCGCCGGCGCTTGCCGAATGGATTGTCAATCTTGGCGAAGCGGCAGAATATATGTTCGACCACAACAT
This sequence comes from Acidobacteriota bacterium, assembly GCA_040754075.1. Lineage (NCBI taxonomy): Bacteria > Pseudomonadati > Acidobacteriota > Acidobacteriota bacterium. Next base: position 300,899 of record JBFMDH010000002.1, on the reverse strand, counting down.
CTTTCAAGATAATCTGGTCGGCGTCGATTTCTGTGAACAGATGGTCAGAGAGACCAATCCGAGTGTCTGGGAAAAAGCCAAGAAGACCGACGCGCCGCACGCCGATATTCATGGCTATCGCAAAATTTCCGACATTATGACGGCGCTCAATCCGTTCACCGGGGCTTTTTATCGCGAAGCTTTGCAAACCAGTCGCTATACCCGCGAAATGTTCTGTTTGATGGAAGGCAAACACGTCCATCCATCAACTCTCTATCCGGGCGGCGTCGGCACCGTGCCGACCATTCAACTCTTCACCGATTACATCGTCCGCCTGATGCGTTATGTCGAATTTATGAAGAAAGTCGTACCGCTGCATGATGATTTGTTCGATTTCTTTTATGAAGCCCTGCCGGGTTATGAAAAGGTCGGACAGCGGCGCGTGCTGCTTGCCTGTTGGGGGTCGTTCAATAACCCGGACATTTGCGATTACACCTATAAAAACATGAGCGATTGGGGACGCGCCATGTACGTGACGCCGGGCGTTGTCGTGGATAATAAACTGGTCACTACAGACCTCGTGGACATCAATCTCAACATCCGCATTCTGCTTGGCAGTTCATACTATGATGGCTGGGAAAACGCTGAAACTTTCGTCAAGCAAGACCCGCTTGGTAATCCCGTAGACCAGAATCACCCGTGGAATCAAACGACGATTCCCCGACCGCAAAAGCGCGATTTCGATGACAAATATACCTGGGTAATGTCGCCGCGCTGGTATCACGCCAATGAACCGGGCGACACCAAACATCTGGCATTGGATACCGGCGGCGGCGCGATTGCCCGGCTCTGGGCGACGGCGCTTGCCGGACTCGTGGATATCGGTTATGTCAAAGCCACCGGCAACAGCGTGAAAATCT